>NZ_JBSFJX010000122.1:0-23880 GCF_053598275.1 Streptomyces sp. NPDC001156
GACTTCTTCAACACACGCCGCCGACACAGCGCGGCCGGCGGACTACCTCCGGTGGAGTTCGAACGAACCATCACCGAAGCCCGGTCACGCTCGCACCAGAAGGACCGAGCAGCATAGGGAAGTCCTCCACGTTTCGAGGGGATTGACACAGGCTCGTGCGGGTGGAAGGTGGAGTCATGGTGGAGTATTGCGTGATCGTGGCGGCGCCCTGCGGATCGGGCGGCCGCCGCATAAGCGCCGATGACCAGATCTTGGGGATGGCGTTCTCGCTGCACGACTTGACGGTGTTCCTGCAAGACGCCGGGCTGGTGGGCGGGGATGAGCTGGACGTGGCCGAATCGGAGCTCATCGAGTGGCACGGGGGCGGTCCAGAAGTCTGGCCGCTCCAGGGTGGTGGACCAGACTGCTGGGCGGCACCGGCCGGGCCCGCCTCGCGGGTGAGGGTAACGAGGCGGGCCTGATGGGAGCCGACCTATGTGCTGGGTGGCGCCAGGTTCACTTCTGCACGTGAGGTAAAGCGGGCGACGCACTTCGGGGGCGTGTCGAGCCCTCGAAGGGATGCGCTGGTCACTCGTTTGGGAAAGGGGCCGGATCGGTCAGTCGTCGGCCTTCTGGTAGCCACGGCGGCCCGTTCGCCGGTGGCAGTCGCGTCCGTGGATCTGATCCGGATGCGGCCGCCGGGCTGGGGCCATGGGCCACGGGATAGGCGAGGGAGCTGGTCAGGGTGAGTGTGGTCGCAGCGCAAGGCGGGGGCGGAGGAGGGTCCAGTGGCCTGTACGACGTACTAGACCTGGTTCTCGACCGAGGGTTGATGATCGACGCGTTCGCGCGGGTCTCCCTGGTCGGAATCGAAATCCTAAAGATCGATGTGCGGGTCGTGGTGGCGAGCGTGGACACCTACCTGCGGTTCGCAGAGGCTTGCAACCGCCTGGACCTGGAGGCAGGGCCGCGCCAGCCGGTCGGACTGCCGGAGATCGCCGGCGGCCAGCTCACCGGTTCCGGCAGTCGAGCCAAGACGAAGGGTGCCCTGTCCGGCGCTGCGGAGACCATCTCCGATGCCTCCCAGCAGGCGCGCGACGAGGGCCGCGAGAGGGAAACCGCACGGCCGCGCCACCGCCGGGATGAGGAACGATGAGCACCTACGTCTACGGCATCAGCCATAGCTCACACGCCCCCGCTGTCTGAGCACACCGCCGGCATGACGAGCCGCCACGCCTGGTGCGCATCCTTCGGGAGGCGACCTGGCCGCGATCGTCAGCAGGTCGCGTTACCCCCGTGGCGGGTCTGCCCCTGCTCGCAAGGCCGGCCTGGGTGCCCAACACGCGGCGGGGCGTGCGGGCCCTCTTTCTCCGGCGTCGCCGACCACGCCTCCGGGCCGCCGGCGTGCCACTCGATCAACAGCGTTTCGGCCACATCCACCTCGTCCCAGCCCTCCAGGCCGGTGCGCTCCAGGAACACGCTCAGGTCGTGCAGGTTGTGTGTCGTCCCGAGCGTCTCATCATCGACCATGACGCGCCGACCGCCTGTCTCGTCGCGCGGACACACGATCACGCGACGTTCGGCCATGCCGCCAGCCTCACTCGTCCCGCGCTGGCGCGCATGCGGAGAGGGCCCCGTCTGCGGCACGTGGCCCGCCTCGCCTGATGACGGTGTGGGCGAGGCGGGCCTGAGGGCTCCGACAGATGTCAGGCTCAAGGCAGCGGCACTCACTGTGACACGCAAGGCGTGCCTGGCGAGGTAACCGCAGCTGCGCGGACCCCTTTCAGGTGATGTGCTCGTCAGCTGGCCAGGCGAACCGCCAGCCGGACAGCCGGCCGTCCTCGCCGACCCGGCGGTGAGCCGCGCGCCCGGCAGATCATGGACCTGGATGCCGAGGGCCTCGGTGATCTCGGTGGCCCGGTAGCGCTCCGGCTTGGCCTGCTCCACCGGCGGGACGTCGGCGACGATCTCGGCCTGGTCGCCGAACGGCAACCTCAGATGGGCCGTCATACGCGCGCTGGTCACGGGCGCCACTCGTCGCGGTAGCCGGGTCGGTCCACGTAGGGCAGGGCGAGCATGCGCAGCAGGTCGTCCCAAACGCCACCTGTGGGTGGCAATTCCGTTGGGTGCAGTTCCTCTGAAGGGAGGGGCCGAGCTGGGGATCGCTGAGCGGGTGTCTCTGACGCTGAGGATTGATCGCGCTGGTCAACGGGCTCTCGTTAGCATTGGCGGATGGCTCGCAGCGATAAGAGGGCACGACGTCTCGTGGTCGAGGGGGAGAACTTCCTCTGGACCTTGAGCCACACCCACCGCGCCCTGGGCAACGGCCGATACGAGGACTGCTGCGAAACCCTCGTCATCCGCCAGTTCAAAGCGAGGGGGCGTCTCCGCATCGTCTTCCAGGCAGGCTCCGACCGGCTTGTCCCTGACGGGTACCTCATGCCATCCGGAGCCGTCGGCACGGAGCTCGGCAGAACCTTGAACCTGCACGAGCCGGGCACTGTCAGGGCCCTGCTCGACGCAGCCCTGACACGCGGTTGGCGTACCGACGATCCCGTGACTGAAGAGATCGACGGCTGGAGCATCTTCGATGAGGTGGTCCAGTACCGCGGCGCGACTTCGCCCGACTGAGCTGTCCGCATGGACGGCTGGTTCTGATCGTCCGCACTGCCAGTCAACCTTCAGCGGCAAACGGTTGAGTTTCACAGTCACCGGGCAGCGGGGCTGTGTTCGGGGTTTCTCGTCTCTACCGTGGTGGTGGAGGAGGGGTGGCGGATGGGCTCGCTGTTCGAGGAGTTGGAAGCGCGCGAGGCAGCCGCCCGGCTTCGGGTGGAGGAGCTGGAAGCCGAGGTCGCCGAGCTGTCGGGGAAGCTGGAGTTGGCCAGGGCGGGGCTGGAGCGTCTCCGGATCACGCGGGAGACAGTCACTGAAGTGCTGGCGGAGATGACGCCGGAGATGCCGGCTGTCGCGATCGATGCCGCCCGGTCGATCGAGGGTGAGCCGGTGGTGTCGGCGTATGCGGGGGCCGAGCGGCAAGTCATCGGGGTGCTGACGGTGCCGAACTGGCAGCCGGGGATGGGGGCGGAGGTCCTGCCGGGGGTGTATCGGGACATCGTGGAGGTGGTGGCGGATGCGCCGGGACCGGTCCGTGCCAAGCAGATCGTGCCGAGGATCGGGCTGCCCGCCGAGACCGGGAAGATCGAGGGCACCCGGTCGAAGTTGAAGCGGCTGGTGGAGCGGGGCTGGCTGGACGAGGATGTCCCTGGCCTGTTCACTTTGGCCCGCCGCCGGGGTGGCGTTTCGCCCAACTCCCGTTAACAGCAGGGCTCTTCCGCGCCTACATTCGAAGGTGCGACCCAATCGATGCTGGACGGGAAGAGCCCTGGAGATGACACCGTACGACACTCATGCCGCCGCTGACCCCTTTGCCGACTCCTTCAGCGCCTTCGAGACGCTGACCACCATGCTGTCGGGCAGCGATGCGGGCACGTGGACCCACACTGAACTGGAGGAATACCTCGACGCGGCCGGGCGGGAACTGCTTCGCCTGTTGCTGCAGGACCATCTTGACCTGCGCGCGGTGCGGGAGGAGAAACAGGTTCGTTCCGGTGGCGGCCTGGTCGTGGTGGGGCCGGAAGGCCGGGTGCGGCCCTGGCGGGAGACGGGACACTCGCGCTGGCTGGCCAGCGTGTTCGGGATGGTCCGGGTTACTCGGGTCGCCCACCGGGGCCGGGGTGTGGGCAATGTCCATCCCGCTGACGCTGTGCTGTCGCTGCCAGTGGGCCGGCACTCGACGGGATTACGGCGGCTCGCGGTGACCGAGGCCGTCCGCGGCTCGTTCGACCAGGCCCACCAGGCGGTCGAGCGCCGCTGCGGGAACGTGCTCGGCAAGCGCAGGCTGGAAGAGCTCGTGGTCGCCGCCGCGGTCGACGTCGACGGCTTCTACCGGACCGTGATCCCAGTGCCGTGCAGCCGGGAGATGCCGCTGGTGGTCCAGGTGGACGGCAAGGGCGTGGTCATGCGCCCGGAGGCCCTGCGCGAGGCCACCCGCCGGGCCGCCGAGAAAGCCGCCGCCGGCCATCGTGGCCGGCTCGCGCCGGGCGAGAAGCCGAACCGGAAGCGGATGGCGACCGTGGCCTGCGTCTTCGACACCCGCCCGGCGCCCAGGCGTCCGCACGATGTGATCCACCCGCCCGGCGGTCGAAGCGGCGATCGTCCCGCCCGTCCTGGGCCGAGGGCGGAGAACAAGTGGTGCACCGCCTCGCTGGTCCGCCCGCCCGAGCAGGTCATCGCCGACGCCTTCGACCAGGCCGAGGCCCGCGACCCGAAGCACCTGCGGCCATGGGTCGTCCTGGTCGACGGCGCACGTCACCAGCTCGACCTGATCGCAGCAGAGACCGTCCGACGCGGCGTCACGATCCACGTCCTGCTGGACTTCGTGCACGTGGCCGAGTATGTCTGGGCCGCCGGCCACGCCTTCCATAAACCCGGCACCACCGAGGCCGAGGCCTGGGCGGCCGACCATCTGACCGCGATCCTCGCGGGTCACGCCGCCCGAGTCGCCGCCGAGATGACCGCCCAGGCGGAGCGGGAACACCTGTCGGCCTCCCGGCGCGAAGCCGTCGACGCCTGCGAGCGCTACCTCACCGGGCACCTCGACCAACTTCACTACGACACCGCGCTCAACAACGGGTGGCCGATCGCCACCGGCGCGGTCGAGGGTGCCTGCCGCCACCTGACTGTTGACTGAACTACCGTGCTTGTCTTCGCAGTTCACGGCATGGGTTCGTGTCGTTGTGGCTACCGTCTGGGCGCATGGCTGAGGCTCGTGAAGGTTCAGGTGAGCTCGCGGGGTTGGTGGTGCCGCCAGTGGGGACGGTGGTGGAGACCGCCAATCCGTGGGAGCCGTACCAGCTGCTGGATGCCTCCGGGGCGGTGGTTGGTCCCGTCGCTGAGTACCTGAAGGACTTGCAGGCGAGCGGGCGGCCGGCGACGACGCAGCGCTCGTACGCGCTGGCGTTGCTGAGGTGGTTCCGGTTCCTGTGGGCGGTCGAAGTGCCGTGGGGGCAGGCCACCCGGGTGGAGGCGAGGGACTTCTGCCGGTGGCTGCGGGTGACCGAGAAGCCGAAGGGGGACGGTGCGGTCCCGCAGGAACGCGTGAATCCGGTGACCGGCAAGAGTGGTCCTGGCCGCCAGTACGCGCCGCGGACACGGGCGCACAGTGAGACAGTGCTCCGCGGCTTCTACGCCTTCCATTTGGAGATGGGGAGCGGTCCGCTGGTCAACCCGTTCCCGTTAGTCAGAGGCCGGGACGGGGAACGAGCGGGGGCTCACCGGGCTCCGACGGCACCGGTGCGGTTCGAACGCAGCGGCCTCTACCGGCCAAAGATCGCCCAACGGGCTCCGCGGCGGATCCCTGACGACCGGTTCGATGAGCTGTTCTCCCGGCTGTCCTCGCACCGGGACCGTGCGCTGGTGGCGTTGTGGGTGTCCACGGGGGCCCGGGCGTCGGAGTTGCTGGGGGTGCGGTGCGGGGAAGTGGACATGGGCCGACAGCTGGTGACGGTGGTACGCAAGGGCAGCCGGGCCCTGCAGTCGCTTCCCGCGTCTCCGGACGCGTTGGTGTGGTTGCGCCTCTACCAGGTGCAAATGGACGGGCTGGTCGAGCCGGGTGCAGACGGTCCGTTGTGGTGGACGTTGCGCCGTCCGTTCCGCCCGTTGTCCTATCCGGCGGCTTACCGGATGTTCCAGCGGGTCAATGCCATGATCGGGGCAAACTGGAGCCTGCATGATCTGAGGCACACCGCCGCCTACCGGATGACGAGAGACCCGGGGATGCCACTGACCGACGTCCAATGGGTCCTGGGACACGCCCAGTTGGCCACCACACAGCTCTACCTCTCGCCCGTTCCGGAGGATGTGATCGCCTCGGTGCTGGCCCACCACCGCAGGGCAGCCGACCGCGCCGCCGAGCCGCCGGCCCCGACCGCCCCCGGCTACCGGAGCGAGTCGCTCGACGTCCTCTTCGGCCGGTGACCGGCGTGACGAGCCGGGCACCGGCACCGGTTGTCGGCACAACGGACACCGCCCCGCCGCCGGACCGATCGCCCCGGGGTCGGGACTCGCAGGATCTGCGTCGCCGGTTCCCACCACGACCGTCACCGATGTGCTGGCCGACCACGACCTGGAGTCGCGCGATGCTGCTGGCCCGCTTGGCCGCGCCGCCGCTGACCATAGGCACGCCAGCGAACCAGCGGCGCCGCCGACGAGCCGTCGTCCTGTTCCTGGACTGGCTGGAGCAACAGCCAGGAGAAACCTGGCAGGAACGCTGGCAATCCAGCGGGATCGCCGACGACCCGCGCGCCGACTGGCGCCCGGCTGCGGCACAGTGGCTGCAGGACTCCGGCCGCACCGGCACGATCGGGCACGAGGGCCTCGTCACGGCGGTCACCTCCGGTCTTGGCCAGCTCATCTACGCCGACATCCTGCGTCCGCCGATGGCCTGGCTCGTGACCAGCCCGATCCGCTTCCCCCTGGGCCGGGAGATCCCCCGCCTGCGCGACCCGCGCGGGTTCGCCGCATTTGCCGAGCAGGCCACCGCGGCCGGTCTGAGCTTCGACCAGCGCCGCCACGCGGTCGAGCAGGTCTCCGTGATCCTCACTGCCAAGGGCGGCACCGTCGCCGACATCACCGTCGGAGACTGCCTGGAGCTGATCGAACTGCGCGACCGACGCAAGGCCGAGGGGGCTGGTCATCCCGGATGGGGCTTCTACCAACTCCTGCACGCAATCGGGCACTTCCCGCCCGACGCGCCGACCACTCTGCGCATGCTCGACCGGCGCTTCGGCCACCAGCTCAGCGTCGAGGAACTGGTGGACCAGTACGCCCTGGCCTGCCGGCCAGTGCGCGACCTGCTGGTCGCCTACCTCGCCGAGCACCGGCCCCGCCTCGACTACGCCTCGCTCAAGCAACTCGCCTACCACCTGGTGAAACTGTTCTGGAAGGACCTGGAGAACCACCACCCCGGGATCGACTCACTGCGGCTACCTCCGGACATCGCTACCGCTTGGAAGAGCCGCACCGCCGTGAAGAGCGTCACCGTCCGCACCGCCGACGGCCGCCGGGTGGAGACGACCGAACCCCGCACCGACGCCGCCACCTTGCTGACCACGGTCCGAGCGTTCTACCTCGACCTGTCCCACTGGGCCAGCGAGGAACCCGAGCGTTGGGCGGCTTGGGCGGTCCCATGCCCGGTCCGCCGCACCGACATCGGTACGACCAAGGACACCGCCCGCCGCAAGTCGCGGATGGATCAACGGACCCGTGAGCGACTGCCCCACCTGCCCGCTCTGCGTCGCCACGTCGACGACGCCCGCGTCCAGGCGACCGCCCTGCTCAAGGCGGCCGACCGCACGCCGCCCGGCGAGACGTTCAGCCACGGCGCCACCTCGCTGCGACGAACCCGGATGGCCACCGGAAGCTCCCGCATCTGGGCCGAGGACCCCACCACCGGCACACGGCGCGACCTCACGCGCGAGGACGACACCGCGTTCTGGACCTGGGCCGCAGTGGAAGTCCTTCAGGCCACCGGGATCTGCATCGAGGAACTCACCGAACTGTCCCACCACAGCCTGGTCCAATACCGGCTGCCCTCCACCGGCGAACTCGTGCCGCTGCTGCACATCACCCCGTCCAAGAACGACCTCGAACGGCTACTGGTGATCTCACCCGAGCTCGCCGATGTCCTAGCCGCGATCATCCACCGTGTCCGCGATGCGACTGGCGCGGTCCCCCTCGTCGTCCCCTACGACGTCCACGAGCACGAGTTCACCCCGGCCATGCCCGTCCTCTTCCAGCACCGCCACGGCGCCGATGCCCGCCCCCTCAGCGCGACAACCCTCCGCCGTTGGATCACCGACGCAGCCAACAGCATGGGACTGACGGACGCCTCGGGCTCGCTGCTGGACTTCAAGCCCCACGACTTCCGCAGGATCTTCGCCACCGAAGCAATCATGAACGGGATGCCGCCACACATCTGTCAGCTGATCATGGGGCACGCGAACATCAACACGACCATGGGCTACAAGGCCGTCTACCCCGAAGAAGCCATCACCGGCCACCGAGCCTACCTCGCCCGCCGCCGTGACCTGCGGCCCTCCACCGAATACCGGTCCCCTACAGATAAGGAGTGGGAGGAGTTCCTCGGTCACTTCGAGCACCGCAAGGTCTCCCAGCGCAGCTGCGGACGCGCCTACGGCACCGGCTGCATCCACGAACACGCCTGCATCCGCTGCCCACTTCTGCGGACCGACCCCGCCCAGCTGCCCCGGCTCCTCGAGATCCGCGACAACCTCATTGCCCGGATCGACGAAGCCCGCGAGCACGGCTGGCTCGGAGAGGTCGACGGCCTCAACGTCAGCCTCTCCGCCGCCAACAACAAGATCGCCCAACTCGAGGAGTCAGCACGCCGGACCACCGACCTCGGCATGCCCCGCTTCCACGACATCGCACCACACACCATCTCCCCAACGACCGGACCACACCTCTCGCCGGACGCCTGAGCGGGCATCGCGCTGGTTCAGATAATGATCGCCGACCGCCTCGACATCACCGGTGCCCGCTGGGGCCTGCCAGGAGCGGAAGCCGTCCTGCGACTGCGTGCCGTCGTCTCCAACGGCGACCTCGACCCCTACTGGCGCTACCACGCCGCCCGCGAGCACGAGCGCCTCTACCCCGCCTCCGACCAGCGAACTTATGCCCTCAGCGCTTGATCGCGGCCGTCACTCGAAACGAACCGCACCCAATTCCGTTCGTCGGACGTGGTTGCCGCGCAGCTCGAACTCGTACAGCAGCCGCTGTTTGGCGTCGACCTCGCGCAGCACCCGCACTGGGTCATGCTCCACGATATGCAGGGCATCCGCCGTCGACTCGAACACCGACGCCTTGCCACCCGACCGGTCGCCCGCGACGACCTCCGTACCGTCCGCTGCGATGATCGACTCGTCGTTGACGGACCAAGGGCCCTCGGTGGCCGCGCGGGCAATCCGTGCGTCCTCATCGAGTTGGGCGCGCAGCCACTGAATCAAGTCATCCATGACGCTCACTCTGCGCCGGTAGGCGCGTCGGCGCTCGACGGTGGCGCTGTACCAGCGGTGTGCGCGGCGCCTCATCGACGTGCAGGGACGTTGCGGCCCCGGGTGCCGCTCGACGGCCGGGCGGTCGACGTGATCACGGACGAACGCGGCGACGGTGGCCGCGTCGTACGTCTGCTGTTTCCCCGCATGCCGAGGGGGCGGCCAGGCTTCGTGGCGGGCCCACAGCTTGCTCACGCCCGCTCGAAACGCTCCAGCTGGCCGTCATCGCCCACCACGGCCACCACCTCGGCGCCGGGGAGCTGCTCCCGCGGAATGCCGGTGTCGGCGACGAGGCGGTCCACTGGTACGCGCTCCGGCTCACCGTCGGCCGTGTGCACCGTCTCGATGAGCGCCTGGTCGCCGAACAGCAGCCTCACCCGGGCCCCATCCTCTCACTCATGGTTTCCATCCCTCTCAGCGCGCGCGATGGCGAAAGCGTGCACACTGTGCGGCGCGTCCAGCCACGTCTGGACGATGTTGCGGGTGGCCCTCACAGGGAGGGCGGTACGGGCTGGCCGGGCCCGAGCACGCCGGACCTCACCACCCGGTACGCGTCGTCCTCTACGAAGACGTCGAGCACGACGTCGATTCGGTCGCCAGGCTTGATCACAGTCGGCCGCCTTCCCTGTGTTTGGCGATGTGGGCGTGCGCGGCCGCCATGTAGGTGTCCCAGCCGGGCCGGTCGAGCCTCGAGGACCGTCCTATCAGCGGGCTCAGCCCGTCCCGCCCACACGGGCCGCACCACGCCGCCCAGGCACGCACAGGCGGCGCCGTGCTGAAGCCGGCGGGCGGGAACCGGCCGGCCGGACCTGTAGGGGTGCGGTCATGGCCGCTCCAGCAGGGTGATCCGGTAGCCGTCCCAGAGCAGGGTGTCGCCAAGCCGGGCCACGAGCGGGGGCTCATCGCCACGCTGCGCGATGACGCCGACGGGCCCGCAGGTGGCGATCCAGCGGTATCCGTGGCGCTCGCACCAGCGGCCGGGGGCGTCGATGGGCAGCGTGGCGACGAGGGCGAGCCGGTTGGGGTCGGCGGCGGCCCGGTTGCCGATCATGCGGCGGAACAGGGCTGCGGACTGCTGGTGCTCCCGGATCTCGGCGGCGCGTCGGAGGGGACGGGCGAGAGGATCGGCCTGCCGCTCGTGCCATACGGCGAGCTGAGCAAGGCTCGTGAAGGGCGGCTCAGCGGACATCGGGCACCTCCGTCTTGGACAGCGTGCACTCGTCGTCTCCCCCTGCGCACCGTACGCCGTTGCGGCCGGCGACGTGGACATGCTCCCGGCCTTCACCGCCTGGTCGGCGATCGCCGCGGTGATGGCGCTGCGGCCGGTCTTCTTCGGCCACGTGACCGAGGCGAGTGCGGCGCTGATCCCAGCCTTCTGCCAGGCGGCGAGCTTCAGCGGCGGCCCGTCATCGATGAAGGCAAGAGCGGCGCCAGGGTGTGGGGCCGGGCTACGGCGAAGGGCGCGTTGTGATCGCGGACGTCGGCGATGCCGGCCAGCAGCCCGGTCGGATCCAAGGGCCCACTGAGGAGTTCGTCCGCGGGATCGAGCCGCCGTCCCGCCAGGGCCCGCAGCGCCGGCAGCAGTGGTCTTTCCACGCTGAAGTGCAGGACGGCGAGGGCGTGTTCGGGGTTGCGGGCCGTGGCCGCGCGCAGAAGCTCCAGGCCCGCAGATGCATCCCGTCATGCTTGACGTCCAGGGGCAGGTGCCAGCGACGCGGCCGTCCCGGCGCCCCCTACAGCGGGCGAGCGGAGGCGGGTGCGAAGTAGGCGGACCGCGTGTGGGTGTCGGTGCGGCGGCTGCCCAACGCGAACGGGAACGGGCCTTCGGACCAGTCGGGCAGGCGCAGCAGCCGCACGGGCAGGACGACGGTCAGCTCTTGGCGCGCCCCTGTGACAGCGTCCAGCAAAGG
The DNA here is from genome assembly GCF_053598275.1 of Streptomyces sp. NPDC001156. Lineage (NCBI taxonomy): Bacteria > Bacillati > Actinomycetota > Actinomycetes > Kitasatosporales > Streptomycetaceae > Streptomyces > Streptomyces sp. NPDC001156. The sequence continues at coordinate 11,024 of NZ_JBSFJX010000122.1, forward strand.
AACCCCGGGGGCGGTCACCGGTTGTACTCGGCGGAGTGGGGCTGGTCGAGCGCACTGACGAACTCCGCCCGGCCGGGGCTCTCGACGCTGACATGGAAGCGGAAGCGTTCGCCCGTGCGGATGGTCTGCAGCCCGTCGGTCACGTTCTCACGATAGTTGAAGGTGTCGTCACGTCAGTCCTCGTTGTGCCGGACGACGAAGGAGCCGAGCCTAGGGCTCGGCCCCCCGCCGTGCGGGGCGGCCCTGGCGGTCGGCCTTGCGTGTGCCCGCTGCGTAGGAGTGCCGGGCTCTGGGGAAAACGGATGGCGTGGTGCGGTGCTGGCCGGGCTGGAGCGGTGCTCGGGCGTACCCGTCTGCTGGCTGAGTCCCCGGCCTTGGCGATCACTTCGGTGGGGTTCGTCCGCCGCCTGTGATCAGCAGCGCGGTCACAAGGTAGGGGAGTGCGGCCCATGCGAAGGCGGCATGGTGGGAGGTTGCGGAGGTGACGGCTGTGTACGCGGCATACACCACCACGGTCGCTACGTCGGTGCCGAGGCTTGCGAGGGAGGTGAGGGTGGCTCGGCGCTGGTCGTCGATGCGGGCCTGGAGCCGGGCGTCGGCGAGCACGGTGGCCAGTTGGAAGCCGGCGAAGGCGATCGCCACAAGGAGGAGGCCGGCCGGTGTGCGCAGTGCGGCGCCTGCGGCCAGTGCGAGCGCCGCGCCGGCGAGCAGCACGGCGAGGCCGTTCTGACTCAGGCGTGAGCATGCTCCGGCCAGCAGGCTGCCGGTCGTGGTGGTGGCCCAGATCATGAGGAGCAGGTACGGCACGGTGTGCTCGGCTACGCCGGTGCCTTGGACCAAGAGCGGGGTGTATTCGTCGAGTGCGCCCCATACGGCACCGACGGCCGGGACGAGCAGCAGGGCTGTGCGCACGGACCGGTCGGCACGGGCTTCGGCGAGCCCGGCCCGCAGGGTCGTGGCCCAGCTGCCGCTGCGGGCGGCCGGCGGTGGCTGTTCGGGTAACCGGGTCGCTGTCGCCGCCGCGAGCAGGCAGGCCAGTACGCTCGCCGCGCCGACGGCGGAATAGCCGCCCCGGGTGAGGACGGGGCCGGCGAGCGCCATGGCCGCGACCACGGCCACCAGGCCGGCCGCGCGGGCGTGGCCCATGACGTGGGCATACCGGCCGGCGGCGCCGAGCCGTTCCAGTTCGTCGTAGACGAGTGCCTCCAGTGCCCCGGAGCTGAGTGCTCCGCCGGCGCCCCAAAGGACGAATCCGGCTGCGAAGGCCCCGTACGAGGGGATGAGCACCCACAGGGTGAAGCCGGTGGCCGTGAGGAGCGGGCCGAGCCAGAGCGCGAGCCGGCGGGAGACGGCGTCGGCCAAGGCGCCGAAGGGCACTTCGAGGAGTACGCCGGTGAGTGACCAGAGGGCGAAGAGGGAGGAGATCTGCCACAGCGGCAGACCGGTGTCGCTGAACAGCAGCGCGTACACGGGGTAGAGCAGGATGAAGTCGTTGAGGAATGCGTAGGAGTACAGCGTCGCCGCCAGCCGCCTGATTCCGGTAGCGGCTGTACGCGCAGGTGTATGTGTCATGAGGCCTTCCCGCAGGGACAGTTCGGACGCCGGAGGTAGGGCGTTCCGAGGCGGTCCTCGGGAGGCTCGGCTGCGGGATCAATGTCGCCAGGTCATGGCTCGCATGGTAGGCGGCGGCGCCGTGCGGCGCAGGGAATTACCTCGCGAAGGGTGCGGGCCCCCGGGACCGTACCTTCTGCGAGACCCCAGGCCGATGGGCAGGAAGAGTTCGGCCGACTCCCTCGTTGTCGTTGCGTTGGTTGTGCGGTTGGCCCGGTGGGCAACTGGGCGTTCACTGACCGCGCGGCCTCGGCTCGAAAACCGTGTGCGAGTGACCGGGTGGTGTCCTTACCCTTCCGGCATGGAGCTTCGCGAAGAGCGTCCTGGCGACAGTGAACCTGTACGGGACATTGACCTGCGGGCGTTCGGGGAGCACGGCCTTGTCGTGGCCGACCTGGTCGATACGCTGCGGCAGACCATCACGCCCGCTGACGGTCTTTCGCTGGTCGCCGAGAGCGACGGACGGATCGTCGGGCATGTCATGTTCACCCGCAGCCTGCTCGATGCCCCTCGACGTCTGGTCGAGGTGCAGGTGCTCAGCCCGTTGGCCGTCATGCCCGAGCACCACAAGCGCGGTATCGGCTCGGCCCTAGTCCGGCACGGACTGAAGATCCTCGCCGAGCGATCCGTCCCCCTCGTCTTCCTGGAGGGCGATCCGGGCTATTACTCACGCTTCGGTTTCACGCCCGGCGGTGATCAGGGCTTCCGAAAACCATCCTTGCGCATTCCCGATGGTGCCTTCCAGGCCGTCAGGCTCCCGCACTACGAGCCGTGGATGACGGGGACGCTGGTCTATGCGGAGCCGTTCTGGCGGCATGATGCAGTCGGCCTCCGGGACCCCAACGCATAGCGCCGCGCGGACTACCCCTGTGGTGACGTGACGCGCCATCCCGGCCAGCATCCGCATTGCCTGTCACGTCACCTGTACGGACGGACAGGACCAGTACACGTCCCTGCCAGCCGCGTGAGTGGCTTCGCGTCGGGCCATGCGCTGCAGGCCGGCGCCGCGGTGCGGTTGTGGAACTTCGGCCGTGCGCGGGCGCCGGGCCCCTTCTTCACCACGCCTTGCCGCGCCGTTATTTCGTGTGGATCGGGCCTAGTGGGGTGGTACGTTGCGAGACTTTGTTCCGATCGGAAGGAATGCCATGGATGTGCCCTCCCTGCACAGCCGGTTCCTCAGTGACGTGCTTCCCCGGATCCAGCAGGACACGAGGGTGACGGGTGTTGCTGTCTCGGGGTCGATCGCGGGCGGAAACCCCGACATCTACTCCGATGTCGATCTGATCGTGGTCATCGACGACGAGGCGTTCGACTCGGTCATGAGGGAGCGTCTCAAGCTGATCGGGTCATGGGCCGCCCTGGTGGCCGGTTTCACCGGGGAGCATGTCGGTGAACCCCGTCTGATCATCACGCTCGTCGGGCCGCCCCTGCTCCATGTCGACTTCAAGTTCGTGCGGGCCTGTGACTTCGGCGAGCGCGTTGAGGACCCGGACGTCCTGTGGGACCGGGACGGCGGCCTGGCCGACTCGCTTGCGGAGCATCCCCCAGTACTGGCGTCACTCGACCTTCAGTGGATCGAGGACCGGTTCTGGGTCTGGGTGCATTACGGTGCGACGAAACTCGGTCGCGGTGAACTGTTCGAGGTCATCGGCTTCCTCACCTACCTGCGCGAGGCCGTGCTGGGGCCGCTGGCGGCTCGCCGGGTGGGTGCAATCCCGCGTGGCGTGCGCCACCTCGAGTCGATCGCACCGGATGAGGCGCGCGACCTTCAGAGGACCGTGTGCGGTTATGACCGGCACGGCGCCGGTCAGGCGCTCCTCGCCGGCGTCGAGCTGTACCGGCGGTGGCTCGACGATACAGGCGTGGCGATCGAACGCCATCGCCACGCCGAAAGCCTCGCGGTGCAGTACCTCCACGACGTCATCGATGAGGCGAGCTGACCGCGCCGCTCGGCGTGCACCTCCCGGCCCTGTTCCCCCCGAGCTTCACCCTGAGCGCCGTGCAATCTGGACGCACAAGGCGGTCGCGTACGTCGGCTACGGCATCTTCGGCGCCGTGACGGCGGTTCAGGAGGTGCGGGCCCTGGCCGGGCGGCTGCAGATGGCGGACATCGGGCCGCAGGTGGCGCTGTTGCCGCGGGAGGACTTCGTGAACAACACAGAGTTCAAGCCGGCCCAGGTACACACCACTGAGGTGTACAAGCTGTTCGCCTGGAGCACCGCGCTCGCGCCCCTGCGCGCCGCTTCCCGCGCCGCCGCCTGAACAGTCACTGGCCGCAGCAACCCCCACCGAGACGCTCCAGACCGCCGCCGCGCTCTACCGCGCACGCCAGGCGGTCAAGAGCCTCACCCGCCGCCTGTCCGCTGCGTTGACGACGTCACTTGCCGGAGGGCAGCAACCGGTCTGTCAGCGCCTCGACCGCGGCGATCACCGCAGCACGGTGCCGCTTCAGCCGCGCCGCCTCGTCGTCCTTGCCCGGGTTGCGGATGGTCGACGGAGTGGCGAGCCAGGCCTGCGCGGCGGCCAGGGCGATCATCAGCGCGTCCATGCCGGCCTCCAAGTCCGCGCCGTGCGCGTCCGCGACGGCCTGGGCCTTGGAGAGATGGGCCTCGAGTTCCGTGGCGGAGGCTTCGGGTTTTTCGAGGGCCTTCCACTGGGTGAGGCGGATGAGGTCGGGGTCGGCGACGAAGGCGTCGAAGAGGGCGGCGGTGTAGGCAGGGAGGTCGTCGGGGGTGAAGGGCACGACGTCGGCGAGGACGCGCAGGCGGCTGTCGAGGACGGCGTCGAAGAGATCGTGCTTGGAGCCGAAGTACGCGTAGATGGCCTGTTTGTTGGCCGGTGCGTTCTTGGCGATCCGTTCGACGCGAGCTCCGGCGAGGCCGTACGCCACAAACTCGGCGTACGCGGCCTCGATCAGACGCGCACGCGTGGCGGAAGAGTCGTAACCCATGGCGCCAGCTTAAAAGACAAACGTCTGGTTTGAGAAAGGCCCGGGACCCGGCAGCGCCACGGAGCCCAGGTCGTCCACGTCACGCGGTGCCCGGCGGCCGACCGATAGACGGCTGCCGGGCACCGCGCACCTCATCGAGTGATCAGGGCGCGATCGTCACGACGATCTTGCCGCCGGTGACCCTGCCGCCAGCGCACGCTGGGCAGCTACCAGGGTCACTGCCCAAAGGCGGGCCTCGACGAGATCATCGACCTGGTCGCGCTCGGCCGCCTCATCACGGTGGTCGGCTCGGTCGTGGCGGATCGTCTGCCGCCGGACCTCGCAGCCGTACCAGTGAGCGATCCGCCGCCTACGACCCTTGCCTTCTGCTGGTCGCCCCGCAGCGCAAACGCGGAGATCCTGGCGCTCGCCGACGCCTTCACCGCCCACGCACGTGGTGCGATCACCCCGGCATCGCCACCGAAAATCCAACTGATTGGTTGGTAAGCGGGACACGTGTGGCCTGAATGAAACCAGCCAGTTGGATGTTTGACGGGAGGCCGCACGCATGCCTTCACCTGGTTCCTCCGAAAATGCCCTGGCCTTCAGGCTGGGGAGGAATCGGACTCCTGCGGAGCAGGGCAGGCAACGGGGTTTCGCCTCCAGGGCGAAAGACCGTCCACGCGAGCGGGTAAGCTGCTCGGTGTGCGTTGCGAGAACCAAGCGCGCACACCGTGCTGAGCGAGAGCCAGGCTGGCACAGCAACTCCTTTGCTTGTAGTACCGAACCGGGCAGGTTCCGACCCGGCTGGTGTTGAGGGTGTAAGACCCGTAGGTCCGTTGGGCCCGCAGGCAGCCTGAGCCAGGAATCCCCCTGCTTCAGCGGAGGGAGGGTTCAAACACTTGGTTCATCACGGGTGTCACAGCGGCTTCGGCCGCGAGATGGCGCAGCGGTTACTGGAACGCGGTGTCCGCGTTGGACGATCGGGCCACCGTCCTGAGCCGGATGCGAGCAGATGCTACTGCCAGTCATCTGACTGATGCGTACTACGCCCTCCAGCGGCCACGTTAGGGAGAAGCGCCGTATGCAAGGGGGGGTCTCCATGAGCGGGAACCAGTTCGAACCACAGGCACAGCACTCCGGAACCGGGCGTATGGCCCCCTGTCGCTGGTCGTGTACCGGGTGCTGTGGGAGGACGTCCGGGTCCCGCTCGGCGCCGAGTTCCGGTTCGCCCCTGAGGACCCCTTGCTGGTGACCGCCGTCCTCCGGCCGGAGGACGGGCCTGCCGTCACCTGGCACCTCGGCCGCGACCTGCTGTGCGAGGGGCTGCTGGAATCCAGCGGCATCGGGGACGTCCGGGCCTGGCCAGTGCACAGCCGAGGCCGGTCCCTGCTGCGGCTTCGGCTGGCGACGCGTGGGGCCGGCGCGCTGTTCGAGATCGACCGGCACGCCCTGGAGAAGTGGCTGTTCGACACCTGCGACATGGTGCCCCCAGGCGAGGAACTGAAGGACGTGGACTGGGACCCCCTCCTCGTCGGCCTCTTGGACGGCAGATGACACCGCACGGACCGTCCTGTGCGCGCACGTCAGCGAGTACATGCCCCGACCCATGGTCCCCGGCGGTGCAAGTGAATACGCTCGGCACCGGATCCAGTCCCGGACCGGACCGCTCGCCCCTGCCACGCAGGCCTGCCGGCCCCAGGCCGTCCGGCGCTCACGCTGGTGGGCGACGAAGATCCCTTCAGGCGCCCGGTGGGGCTGCGAACCGTCAGCACGTCGCCCATGCCGCCCGGTGTGCGCAGTGCCCTGGTGACGGCGGTGGATGTGGCGGCCCGCCCCGTCAAGCCGGTCGCGGGCCGCCCTGTGTCTGGTGGGAGACACGACCCCGGTGCGGCGAGCACCGAGGCCGGGCACCCCTACGGACGGACCGAGGTGGAACTTCCGTTGAACGCCGTCACCTCGAGCCGAGGCCGACGCGAAGGCAGGGCATGGGCGGGCCAGGACAGGGTGACCGTCCTGGACTCACCGGGCAGCAGCCACAGGTAGTTGTCGCTGTAGAGGGTCGGCAGCACACGGTGTCCTGTGGCGTCGTCCAGCAGCGACAGCCGGACCATCGAGGCGACCACCGAACCGCGGTTGCGGATCGTGGCGGTCAGCTCGTGACGGTCCCCGGACTGCGCCTGGTCGGTCACCGAGCCGGTGACCTTCACCTGCCGCGCCTCGGTCAGTTTCCGCATGGCGTCCGGTGTCCGGTAGCGCCAGTAGGTGTTGTCGGACAGGACCCGGCCGTCGGCGCTCTCCAGCGTGAGCCGCAGGAGATGCAGATCGGGCAGGTCATCCGTCCACCCGGCGGTGAACGCCTTCGCGGTGGCGGCCGACGCCACGTCCAGTTGGACGCTCTTGGTCGGGCCCAGCCGGCTGCCGGTCAGTTCGAACAGCGTGGCGGAGACCGTGGCGTGCTTCAGGTCCTGGCGGGTGTGGTTGACCGCGATGACCCGGCCCTCAGGGTCGGCCTGCACGTGCAGGGGCTCGCAGGCCGCGCGGGCGCCATAGTAGGTGCCGTTGACGTCGAAGTCGTAGTCGTAGGTCTGCCAGACCGTGCTGTGCCAGGCGGGATGGGACATCCACAGCATCAGACCAGTGGCGTTGTCCCACAGGTTGGCGTTCCACGCCTCGAACATCGCCCGTGTGTTCTCGTAGTTGACGAACTGGGCCTTACGGGCAAAGTCGTCGAGGTCCCGCGCCTGCCCGAGCCGGGTCTCGATGGCCGCCTTGTAGGCCTGCGGCGCCTGGTTCCCGTGCTCGCTCCAGTCGTGGTAGTACCACGCCCCGCGAATCGGCCACTCGGGCTCGTCGCCCGTCATGTGGCGCATGCTCGCGGCGGTGGACACGACCGGCATGCCGATCTCGGTGTGGAAGCCGAAGTCCCTGCTCCCGTACGTGGAGGCGTCGAAGTATTTCTGCGGCTCGACCCACCCGTAGGGGCCGCCGCCGGTGATGATCCCGCCCGCCGAGTTGTTCTGGTAGAGCAGACCGGGTGCCTGCTGCTCGACCGCGTCGCGCATGCCCTTGTCGATCGCCGCGGGCGGGTTGCCCTCGTTCGCGCCGCACCAGACGACCACACTGGGGTGGATGCGGTAGCGCAGCACGGTGTCCTGGGCGATCGAGATGAAGTCGTCGTGGTTCGGCGGGTCCATCCCCCACGCGTTGGGGAAGTCGTTCCACACGAGGATGCCATGGTCGTCACAGGCCGCGAAGAACTCCTCGCGGTCGCAGGTACCCACCCAGTTGCGGATCATGGTGAAGTTCATGTCGCGGTGCATCCGTACCGCCGCGTCCATGCGCTCCGGCGGCATACGGCGCAGCAACTCGTCCCAGCCCCAGTTGCCACCGCGGGCCAGTACCCGGACACCGTTCACGGTGATCGTCAGCGGGTCAGGAGTGTTGGACACCGACTTCACGTCGGTCCACGAACTGCCGTCGTCGGAGACCTGGATGACATACGTCTTCGGGTATGCCAGTTCCCACACGATGGCCACACGGTCGAATTGCTGCGCCGAGCCGAGGTCGACCTGGATCCACTGGTTGTCCTCGTAGGCGGACGACCAACGGCTGCCTGGGTTGCCGTCCGTGGCGTTCGAGGCGGGGTTGCCCGGGTCTTCGCTGGAGGCGGTCGCCGATTTGTGAAGTGCGAGATCGTGTCCGGGGTCGGCGCTGTTGACGACACCCAGTGACCACAGGGAGTTGCCCCAGCTGGTGTTGCGCACCCCGCAGGCGATACGGACGTAGCGGGCCGTACGGGCGTCGAAGCCCTCGACCTGGAGGCTCGCGTTGCCGTTGTTGAACGGCAGCGGTACGGCGGTGTTGTCGACGGAGGCCGCGTCGGTCCAGGTGGAGCCGTCGGCGGAAACCTGCACCACGAACGTCTTCGCGTACGCCTGCTCCCAGACCAGGTCGACCCGGTCGAAGGACTGCTGGGAACCCAGGTCGACCGTGATCCACTGGTCGTCCTCGTAGGCAGAGGACCAGCGGGTGTTCGGGTCGCCGTCGGTCGCGTTGGCGGCGCCGTGGTCGCTGCCGTCCACGCTCGATGCCTCGGCCGGTGCGTGCAGGGCGAGATCCGTGGTGGGCCGGGAGCTGTCGAGCACGGACAGGGTCCACAGCGAGGAACCCCAGGAGGTGGCCCGGGTGAGGCACTTGACGCGCACGTGGCGGGCCTGCTGCCGCTCGAAGGTCACGGTCTGCGTGTAGGCGTCTCCGGAGGCGGCGAAGGGCAGCGGCACCTTGTACTCGTAGCCGAACTGCCGGATGCCGAACCGCGTGGTGCGGCGGTCGCTCTCCGCGCCGTCCACCGACGCCACGAGGGTGAGCGTGTGCAGGTCGGCGTCGCCGAGCCCATTGGGCCACCACAGCTTGGGGTTGCGCAGCCGCAGTTGGCGGAAGGCGTCCGGGGCGAACGTGACATCGACGCTCTGTCCGGCCGGGACGGTGACGACCTTGCTCACCCGCACGCCGTCGAAGGACGCGACGACGGTCGCCTGGTGGTCGGCGGTGTCGGCGTTGCGCACCGGGACGACGACGGTCAGCTCGGCAACCGACACGTCGGGCAGGTCCGGCAGGACGGTGTCCACACGCGGGTCGCCGATGACGACGTGGCCGGTGGAGCGCAGCCGGACGTGGTTCCAGATGCCGGCCGCCCGGTCCCGCACCGCGGGCATCCAGTCCCAGCCCGAGGAAGCCAGGTACGTGGGTGAGTTGAGGTTCATCTGGTTGGCGCCGGCGTCCACCCAGGACTCGCCGGCCGGGCCCTTGTCACCGGGGCTGCCGGGGACCGGCACGGGGTCGATCCGCACCGCGAGCGCGTTGGTCTCGCCTGCCGTGAGCAGTCCGGTCACGTCGTGGGCCGAGCGCGCGAAGGGGTACGTCAGACCGCCCACGTGCTGACCGTTGAGCCAGATGTCGGCCTTGTGGTTGATGCCGTCGAACTCCAGCCAGATCCGCCGGTCACCCCCCGTGCGCAGACCGCGCGGCAGCTCGAAGTCGCGCTTGTACCACCAAGAGTGCCGCGACAACGCTTCGGGGACGTGCAGGTTGTTCAAGCCCACAACCGGGTCGGGCAGCTTGCCCTGGTCCACGAGCGAGGTCAGGACCGTACCCGGCACGGTGGCCGGCAGCCAGCTGCTCGTGTCGACGGACGTCCGTGACAGAGCCGAACCGTCGGCGTCGGCCCAGTCGTCGAGCGTCAGCCGCCAGCCCGACTCCAGCGGCACGGTGCCGTCGGCGGCTACCGCCAGCTTCGGCGGCCGACCCGCCTCGGTACCCCAGTCAGTCCAGCCGGTGACGGAAGGACGACGCCCCTTGGGCGTGCCGTAGACCTCGAAGCCGTTCAGCCCCAGCGGGTTGGCGCTGGAGCGCCGACGCGAGGTCATCCGCACCCAGCGGGCCGTCACCGGGCGCGGGAGCTGGAGGTTCACGACTCCGCCGGTTCCCGCGGTCGTACGGTAGACGCTCGTCCAGGACTTGTTGTCCTGGGAGGTCTCGACCACGAACTCGACGGCGTAGCTGGACAGGATCTCCTTGCCCGTGGTGCCGCTGTTCGGATTGCCGGTGCTGGGCGGCGTGAAGACGGGGTCGCTCGCGTCCGCCTCGAAGGTCAGACGGATCCACGTGACATCGCAGACGGACTGAAGATCGATCGATATCCACTGCGGATCGCTCGCCTCCGCCCGCCAGCCACTGCCGCGCACGCCCGGCGAGGTGAGCCGGTCGACCACGAATTCCGCCGGGGTGGGCGCGTAGGCCGTCGAGGACACAGTGACCGGTCGGTAGAGCGCGAGTTCCTGTGGCGAGGAGGAGGCGGTGGACGCGTCAGTGCCGGCGGCCGCGGCGGTCGACACGGGCATCAGCGATCCGAGGCCGAACCCGGCCAGCAGTGTCGAGCCCGTGGTGACGACCGACCGTCGCGACACGTGCCGCGACGGACTCTCCTGATCTCTCATGAGCGTGATGTCCCATCAAAAAAGACAGCGGCGTGGGCCGGAGCGACCTGGCCGACCAGCTCAGCACGCCTGGTGCCAACGAAGAATGACAACGTTGCCAAAGGCTGTGGTGTGAGAAGAGTCCTGTCAACCCCCGATGCCGGAATCGTCGTGAGAGCCGAGGCTGCGGGGGCGGGTTGACGTGGTGCCTGTATTTGCGCGAGCAGACGAGCGAGGGGGAGTTGGTGAGAGGGACGCCTCGGACGTTTTTCGCTGGGGTGCCGTCCGTGCAGGGGGAGCGTCTCGGCTAGGACGGAGCCTGCGCTCGGAGGTTGGGCGAAGTGCCGGTCGCAGTGGGGGAGTCGGAGAACCGCCTCCTATCTTTGACGCGCTCCGAGTGGACTTTGAGCACTCCAAGTGGGCGCCATGAATGCTCAACGGCATGGGGGCCGGATCGACGGGTCGGTGCGTCGCGCCGCCGCCAGACGTCGCTCGAAAACGGGCTGTTGGGCCCCGGACGACGTGCGGGGCAGCTGAATTTCCTGACCGGGCCAAGGGTCCGTCGCGGGCCCGTCACAGCTCATTCGTTTGCGTACGCACCTGGCAACTCGCGCACTTTCGCCGGGACCGGTGGGGCGGATATGGGGAGTGCCGCTGCCCGTGACCGGGGGCGCCGATCGACCCCCTGGCGCTCAATCGGGTCGCAGCCGTGCGGCATGGAGCGCAGGCCCGCCATCTGATGAATGCTCCTTATGTCTGTTTCATTGCGGGCACCCTGGACCGCTGTCCCGGACTGCGCATGATCCTGTCGTGCGTCGGGGGAGGGGTCCCCTCCCTACCGCACCTTCTCACCCCGCGCCGGCATCAGCAGCCCGACGCTGAAGGCCCGTCAGCTGCGGGGCGCTCTGGGCTCGTTGCGCAACCCTGTGCTTGGACGCGGCCCTGTACTTACACACGGCCGCGATCCGGCACACGCTCGTTGGAGCAGTACGGCGAAGCCCGCGGTAAGTACGGCCTGGCAGCAATACCCCGTGGTGCCCACCCGTGAGAGGCGTGCACCACAGGGCGAGCCGTGTGCCGTGTCGGTCAGGCGTCGGCCCTGACACCGTTGATGACCGTCATGCCCTGCTGGGCGGGGACGCCGAGAGCCTTGAGGAAGGGATGGGGGAAGTTGAGCGCCGGGGCGGTGAGGCCGTCGAGTTCGGTGAGGTGGTCGGGGGAGAGGGTGACGTTCAGGGAGGCCAGGTTGGCCTCGAGTTGTGCGACCGTGCGGGCGCCGATGACCGTGGCCGTGGTCAGGGGCTGCCGGCGGACCCAAGCCAGCGAGACCGCGGCGACCGTGGTGTCCAGCTCCTTGGAGATACGGGCGAGCACGTCGAGCAGGGCGAAGGTCTGGTCGTTGAGGTGGTGGCCGACGAACATGCCGCGGCCGGCGCCCTCCGGGTTGTGATTCTCACGTGTGTACTTGCCGGTCAGCACGCCGTTGGCGAGCGGACTCCAGGGCAGGACGCCGAGGCCGAGTTCCCGCGCGGCGCCGAACAGCTCACCCTCGGAGGTGCGTTCCAGCAGCGAGTATTCGAGCTGGAGGGCGGCGACCGGGGCCCAGCCGCGCCATTCGGCGAGCGTCGCCATGCGGGCGACCGCCCAGGCAGGGGTGTCGGAGAGGCCCACATAGCGGACCTTGCCCTCGCGGACGAGATCGTCCAGCGTGGACATGGTCTCCTCCAGCGGTGTGTGCTGGTCCCAGTTGTGCTGCCAGTACAGGTCGATGTAGTCGGAACCGAGCCGCTCCAGCGAGGCGTCGATGTGCTTGCGGATGGCCTTCCGGCTGGTGCCGCCGTTGTTCGGGTCGGTGGGGTCCATCGCGAGGGCGAACTTGGTCGCGATGACGAGCCGGTCCCGCTGCTCCGGGTTCTTTCGCAGGTAGGAGCCGATCACCTGCTCGGAACGCCCTTCCATGTAGCGGTTTGCGGTGTCGATGAAGTTGCCGCCCTCCTCGATGTAGCGCGGGAGGATGTCGAGCGAGGTCTGCTCGTCGGCGCCCCAGGAGGGGTCGCCGAAGGTCATCGTGCCCAGGGCCAGGGGGCTGACGCGAAGACCGGTGCGTCCGAGCGTGCGGAAGTCGGTGAGGCTCACGGTGGGGTTGGGAGCTGTTCGGTTTCGGATGTGTAGGAGTGTGTGTGAGTGTGCACCAGCATGTACTTGTTCGTGGTGTTGCAGCGCGCACGACCGCTTGGCGGGCACTGAGTTCCTAACGGACGTCAAGCAGATCGTGGTGATCTCGGGGGTTGGTTCGTAGGGTGGTTGTCGACGGGCCGGTTGCCGGAGCGCTTCGCGAC
>NZ_JBSFJX010000123.1:0-23786 GCF_053598275.1 Streptomyces sp. NPDC001156
GGCTAGGCGCCTGGCGCGGTGGTCTTTCGCCGCGGCAGCGGCCGCCGCGGCTTCGGAGAGCTGGGCACGGTTGAGGCGGTAACCGACCGACAGAATGCTTTCGCCGACCTCGGCAAGCGGCACGCCCTCAGCAGTCTCGATCAGGCGATCCCTCGCCGGACTCCTTCGTAGAGGCTCACACCTGATTCATGGCACTCCCCCGCCGGACGGAGCGTGCGGCGGACGTCGAAGGAATGTGTCGGCTGCCGCTGGGAGGAGGGCTCGCGGGCGGGATTCGCGTTCCTGGACTGGGATCACTGACTGGGATCACTCGAACGAGTGGCGCAGTCCGGGATCTTCGTTCGGAACCGGCTCGTTCTATGGGGTGCGGGGGCAGAAGGCGGCCGTGAGCAGGTCCCGTTCCAGTCCGGAGTTCGCGAACCCGTCCGTGTTCACACGGAAAGTGAGGACGCGACGGCCGTCGGCGGTGGCTGCGGTGCGCACGTAGCTGCCGGAGATCCGTCCGTCGTGCCCCCACACCGTCGTGCCGCACGGAAGCTTCTGCGGAAACAGCCCCAGGCCGTACGCGCCGTGTGCGGCACGGGTGTCGAGCATCTCGCGCAGCCATCGCGGGGGCAGCAGCTCGCCGCTCAGCAGTGCCGCGTAGAAGCGGTCGAGATCGGAGAGCGTGGTCACCAGCTCACCCGCCGCGCCGGCCACGCGCGGGTCGAGTTCGGTGACGTCGGAGCCGTCGGCGGCGTAGCCGCGTCCGTGCGGCGAGGGAAGCGTGGTGCGGGCGCCGGGGAAGGACGTGCCCGTCAGACGGAGGGGAGTGATGATGCGGCGCTCGGCCTGTTCGGCGTACGAGTGACCGGTGACCTGCTGGACGACCATGCCGAGCAGGACGTAGTTGGTGTTGGAGTACGAGAAGCGGCCCCGGGCGGCAGGAGGGTGGCTGAGCGCGACGCTCAGGGCCTCGAGCGGAGTGAGGGGGACGACTGCCCTGGTGTCCTTGATGAAGTCGGCCAGGCCGCTGGTGTGGTTGAGCAGGTCGCGCAGGGTCAGCGCGCGGCCGTCGTTGCCCGCGCCGCGCACCAGTCCCGGCAGATGGGCCTCCACCGTGTCCGACAGGGACAGCCGGTGCTCGGCCGCCAGTTGCAGCACCAGCGTCGCGATGAAGGTCTTGGTGATGCTGCCGGCGCGGAAGTGGTCGGCGCGAGCGATGCCCTGACCGGCGAGAACGAAGTGCGAACCCGATTCCCCACGGGCCAGCAGCGCGGCGGCGGGAGCCCGGCCCGCGGTGACGAACAGCGGGAGCACCGCGTCCGGCCTCGGGACCGTGGGGGCCGGGGGGTGGACGGGGGCGAGTCCGAGCAGGGCCAGGCACACCGGTACGGCCAATAGGGTCCGGGTCCGGGGTGTCCGGCGCAGCGGCATCGGCATCCTTCCTTGTCGCGGCCCATCATGGGGGACGACCCCTCGGCAGGGCCGGGCGGGGCCACCTTGCCGCCGGCTCCGGCGGCGGGGCCGGGGCGCCCGAGCCGGCGCGACCGGGTGCCGTGGCGCACGGCCGAGCCTCGTCGCCGCGGTGTCCGCTCCGCCGAGGCGGCCGCGGGAGCGGTGCGAGCCGCCGGATCAGGGGCACCCTGGGCGTCGGGTGGTCCGTGGGTGAGGGACAATGGAGGCTCTGTCAGGGCGGGTTGCATGAGGGGACGCATGTCGGAGGCGGAGCGGGCGGGGACATCCCGTCAGGACAAGAGCGAACGTCTCCTCGCCGGGCGGTACCGGCTGGGGGACGTACTCGGCCGCGGCGGCATGGGCACCGTGTGGCGGGCCAAGGACGAGACCCTGGGTCGTACGGTCGCCGTCAAGGAGTTGCGGTTCCCGTCGAGCATCGACGAGGACGAGAAGCGCCGGCTGATCACGCGCACGCTGCGGGAGGCCAAGGCGATCGCCCGGATCCGCAACAACGGTGCGGTGACCGTCTTCGACGTGGTCCACGAGGACGACCGGCCCTGGATCGTGATGGAGCTGATCGAGGGCAAGTCGCTCGCCGAGGTCATCCGGGAGGACGGCCTGCTGGAGCCGAAGCGCGCCGCCGAGGTCGGGCTCGCGATCCTCGACGTACTGCGCGCCGCGCACCGCGAGGGCATCCTGCACCGCGATGTGAAACCGTCCAACGTGCTGATCGCCGAGGACGGCCGGGTCGTGCTCACCGACTTCGGTATCGCGCAGGTCGAGGGTGACCCTTCCATCACCTCCACCGGCATGCTCGTCGGCGCCCCGTCCTACATCGCGCCGGAGCGGGCCCGCGGGCACAAGCCCGGCCCGGCGGCGGACCTGTGGTCGCTCGGCGGACTGCTGTACGCGGCGGTCGAGGGCGTGCCCCCGTACGACAAGGGCTCGGCGATCGCCACGCTGACCGCCGTGATGACCGAGCCGGTCGAGGAGCCGAAGAACGCCGGCCCGCTGAAGAACGTCATCTTCGGGCTGCTGGCCAAGGACCCCCAGCAGCGGCTGGACGACGCGGGCGCGCGGACCATGCTCAACGAGGTGATCCACGCATCCGATCCCAAGAAGGAGCCGCCGGCGGACGCCACGCGGGTCGTGGCCCTGCCGCCGGTGCCCGAGGAGTCCCCGGGCAAGGGGACGCCCGGCAGCGCTGCGGGCGCCAAGCGGGGCGAGGAGGCGGCCGAGAAGCTGCGCGGGGCGCTGCGGTCCGTGCGCAAGGCCGCGACGTCGGCCGGCGCCGCCACCGCCGCCGCGACCGCCCGGGACAAGGCGCCCGGGACCACGGCCGGGGAGACGTCCGAGGACGTGTCGTCCCCGGACGCGGCGGCCGCGCCCGCGGCCGGGACACCCGGTACGACCCGGGCGGCGACGTCGGACGGCGCACGCGACACGACCACCGATCTTGCATCGAACTCGGGTACAGCGAAGCCCAGTTCGGGATGGCCGATCGTGCCCGACCCGGACCGGCCGGAACGGCCCGCACAGCCGCCGCGGGCCCCGCTCACCGACGTCGTGCCGAAGCGGACCCTGGTGCTGGTCGCCGTCGTCGTGGCGCTCGCCGTGCTTGGGACGGTGCTCGCGCTCACGCTCCGCGGTGGCGACGGAGGCTCGCAGGACAACAAGAGGGGCTCCACCAAGTCCGCCGCGTCCACCGGTGCGACAGCCGGGAGCGGAGGCAGGGGCGGCAGCGGCGGTTCGCACACGGACAGCGGCAGCACGCGCGGCTCGGCGACGAAGGGCTCGGACGAGCAGAACACCGGCGACGCCTCGCCGGCCGCGAGCGCGGGCGCGAGTGGCGGTGCGCCGTCCGGATCGTCGGACGACAGCGCCGGGACGACGCCGTACAAGGGCGGTCAGGGGTACTCGATCGGGCTGCCGGCGGGCTGGAAGTACCAGTCGTCGGATTCCGCCGGGGACCGTTTCACCGGCCCCGACGGCCAGAAGCTGCTTGTGGCCTGGACGTCCACCCCGAAGGACGACCCGGTGGCGGACTGGGAGAGCCAGGAGCACTACATGACGCGCGCCCAGTACAAGCGGGTCCGTATCGAGAAGGTGGACTACCGCGACTGGAACACGGCCGACTGGGAGTTCACCTACGCCGACGGCGGCACCACCTACCGGGTGATCGACCGCGGATTCGTCGTCAACTCGCATCAGGGTTATGGACTCATGTACACGGCGAAGGCGTCCGGCTGGGACGGTGATCTGCGCGAGGGGACCTGGGAGGCACTGACCAAGACGTTCCGGCCGAAGTCGTGATCTGACCGCATACGTGACGGGGGTCCGACACGGTTGGGTCGTGGCGACAGTCGCGGGGAGATATGACATCCCCGGGTTGCAGATTGCCTCCGGCACGTATTGTGAGGGATTGCGGACCGTACGCATTCGGAACGGGACGCCGGGCGAACGGAATTGACCAACCGGGCAGCCGGGGGAGGCATCGTGGACGACTATGCGGGACGGGTACTCGCCGACCGCTACCGCCTACCGCTGCCACCCTCGGACGAGTACGAACTCGCCGAGACCCGGGCGTTCGACACTTACAGCGGACAGGAAGTCCGCGTACGGCAGGTGCCGTTGCCCGAGGTCGTCGAGGCCGAGGTGCTCGGTGCCGACGGCCTGCCCGAGGGGTTCGTGGCACGCGACGGCAGGTCCCGCGGCGGCTCGCCCCGGACGGGGACGGCCACGCGGCGGCCTCCCGACCCGGCCGTACGGCGGGCGATCGAGGCGGCGCAGGCCGCCGCACAGATACCCGACCACCCCCGGCTCGACCAGGTCTTCGACGTGTTCGCCGAGGGCGGTTCGCTGTGGATCATGAGCGAACTGGTGCCCGCACAACCGCTGGCGACCCTGCTCGCGGAGAAGCCGCTCACGCCGTACCGGGCGGCGGAGGTCGCCTCCGACATCCTCACCGCGCTGCGCGCCCTGCACGCCCACGGCTGGGTGCACCGGAACATCACGGCGCGCACGGTGCTCGTCTGCGACGACGGCCGGGTGGTACTGACCGGCCTGGCAGCCGGGGCGGCGGAGGAGGCACTGTGCGGGTACGACCCGGTGCCGGCCCGGGACGTCGAGCCAGGCGACGGGACGCCAGGCGGCAATGCCGGCATTCCGGGGGCCCGGACCGGCGGCCCGTCGGGCACCGGCGCCGGCGGCCCCCTGGGGGACGGCGGCAGCGGACCGTCCCCTGGCGCGTCAAGCAGCGGCACGTTCGGTTCCGTGGGCGCGGCCGCGCAGGGCATGGATCCGGAGGCCGCGCGCCGGGCCGCGATCGAGGCGCGGGCGAACGGTGCGTCCACGGGCGACGGCGCGCCCGGCCAAGGGGCGCCCGTGGTGGGGCCCCGTGCCCTGGAGTCCGCCGGAGACGTACGGGCCGCACGAGCCGGGGCGATCGCGGCCTACCGCGCGGGAGCCCGGGCCGCGGCCCGAGTGCAGGAGGAACAGCGCGGCGGACGCCCGGCGTTGCCCGCACCCCGCGCGTCCGACCCGGGCACCGTGACACCGCCGCAGGCACCCGGGCCGGCAGGAGAGCGCACCCCCGGCACATCGCCGCCGGGACAGATCGCCGACCCGTACGGAGTGGGTGGTTCGGCCTCCTGGCACGGTGCGGTACCGCGCCCCGCCGCGCCCACCGTGGAGAGCCGGGGCCGCACCGCACTGCCCCGCGGTACCTCCGCGCCGAGGGAGAACGGGGGCGGACCCCGCGGAAGCGGCACGCGCAGGCCGGGTGCGGCCACCACCTCGCACCACGGCGCCATGCCCGGCGGGGAAGAAGGCGCCCCGGGTTCGGGTGCGGTCACCTCTCCGGCCTCCTGGATCCGGCGCGGTCCCGCCACCGCCCTGGTCGCCGAGCGGGCCAGGCAGGCCCGTATGGCCGTCGTCGGGCCGGTCACCGAGCGGTGGGCGCCCGAGCAGGCCGGGCCGGTGCACGAGAACTGGCAGCTGGCCGCGCCGATCGGCCCCGCGACCGACCTCTGGGCGCTCGGCGCGTTGCTCTTCCGGGCTGTGCAGGGGCACGCGCCGTACCCCGAGGAGAACACCGCCGAGCTGGTCCAGCTCGTCTGCGCCGAGCCGCCCGCCTTCGCCGAGGAGTGCGGACCGCTGCGCCCGGTCGTGGAGTCGCTGCTGCGTCAGGACCCGACCGAGCGGATCGACTTCGAGGAACTGCGTGGCTGGCTGCGTTCCCTCGTCCGGTCCGCGCCCGAGCCCGACGCGGGCGCGCACGTCATCGCGGCACCTCCTGTCGACCCCGGGCGGCTGCCGGTGGTCCGGCGCCGGGGGGAGCTGGTCCGCAAGCGCCGTGCCGGGCTGCCCGCGACCGCACCGGCCCGTCACAAGCGCGCCAAGGACGGCCGCCCACCGGGGCCGCGCAGACTCGGCCGCACCCTGCTCCTGCTCATCCTGCTCGCGCTGGCCGCGGCGATCGCGTACGCCATGGCGTTCATGCCGAAGGCGGATTCCGGGAACGGCAGGGGTGCCGGTACGTCGGGGGACCGCACCGGTGCCGTCGGCGAGGTCGGCCCCGCCCCGCAGCAGTCCGGCCGGGGCGGTACGCGGCAGCCCGGCGGCCAGGTGGCCAAGAGCCCCTCGCCGTCGGCCGGTTCCGCGCAGACGCAGACCAGCGAGACCCAGGTCGCGCAGGGCTTCACCCTCCGCAGCGACCCGGAGGGCTTCCGCGTCGCGGTGGCGAACGGCTGGGACCGTACGCCGAGGAACGGCAGCGGGCAGGTCGTCTACTCTCAGGGCGATTTCGAGCTGATCGTCGTGCCCGGACGCGACAGCACCGGCAGGTTCGGCAGCGATCCGCTGACGTACCAACGGGAGTCGGAGCCCGAACTGCAGCCGTTCCGCGACTCGACCTGGGCCACCTCCAGCGGGATGCGGCGCATCGACGTCGGCGGACGGACGATGGCCGAGGGCCAGTTCACCTGGACGGACGGGGACGGGCGGGAGCTGTTCGTGCGGAACCTCGCCCTCCTCGTGGGCGGCCACTACCACGTGGTGCAGGTGCGTGGCCCGGAGGCCGAACGCGACGAGGTGACGCGGCTGTACGAGCAGGCGGAGCAGACGTACCAGGCGACGGGCTGACCACTCCGCGTCACCATACGGCCCCCGGCGCGACCCCGTCTTCGCCTCGCCGGACCCGCCCAACACCCGGGCGACGGCGTCCGATTGCGTGAGTGTGCGGTGGTTCCGTCCCGTACGTGGAAGCGAGAACCGTCACAGTGCGGTCTCCGTTCCACCCCCGCCCGTTCCCTGCGCGAAGGGCGCTCTCTAATGTGACTTCGTCAAGAGCATTGCGGGGAAACGTGAATCAGATGCAAGGCCTGCTCCTCGCGGGCCGCTACCGGCTCGTCGATTCCATCGGCAGCGGCGGCATGGGCCGGGTATGGCGCGCCCACGACGAGGTGTTGCACCGCGCGGTAGCCATCAAAGAACTGACGGCAGCTCTGTACGTCACAGAGAGTGACCGTGCCGTTCTTCTCGCCCGGACCCACGCCGAGGCACGCGCCGCCGCGCGCATCAACCACTCCGCCGTCGTCACCATCCACGACGTCCTCGAGCACGACAACCGTCCGTGGATCGTCATGGAACTGGTCGAGGGCGGCTCGCTGGCCGACGCCGTGAAGGAACGCGGCCGTATCGACGCCACCGAGGCCGCGCGCATCGGTCAGTGGGTGCTGCGCGCGCTGCGGGCCGCGCACTCCGCGGGCGTGCTGCACCGCGACGTGAAGCCGGGCAACGTGCTGCTCGCCACCGACGGACGTGTGCTGCTCACCGACTTCGGCATCGCGCAGGTCGAGGGCGACTCGACCATTACGCGCACGGGGGAGATCGTCGGGTCCGTCGACTACCTCGCTCCCGAGCGGGTCCGCGGCCACGACCCGGGCCCCGCCTCCGACCTGTGGGCGCTCGGCGCCACGCTGTACACGGCGGTGGAGGGAAGGTCGCCGTTCCGGCGGACCTCGCCCCTGACGACCATGCAGGCCGTCGTCGACGAGCACCCCGCGCCGCCGCAGTTCGCGGGCGCCCTGGAGCCGGTGATCGCGGCCCTGTTGTGCAAGGACCCGGTGCAGCGGCCCGACGCGGCACGGCTGGAGCAGATGCTGGCCGAGGCCGTGGAGGGCAGGCGGCCGAAGGCGGCACAGGAGTACGTGTCGACGATGCACGTGAACCTGCGTGCCGAGGAGCACACGACCGCGAACGTGCCGCGCCGGCCGGAGACAGGCGATCCGCGCACGAGCGGCGGCACCCTGCCTCAGTCTCAGTCCGCTCTGCCGCCCGCGCCCCGCAGACGCCGCCGCGGTCGTACGATCGCGCTCGTCCTCACGGTGGCCGCGGTCGTCGGCGTGGGCGGTGCGGTGGCCGCGAACCGCCTCGGCAACCGGCACGTCGGCAGCGGCGGGTCCGTCGCCACGGGCAGCCCCGGCCACTCCGCCTCTGGATCGTCGGCTCCCAGTGCCAGTGCCAGTGCCACGCCGAGCGACGAGGGCGGTCAGGGGGCGGTCCCCGCCGATTGGAAGCGGCGCAACGACCCGGTGGGCTTCAGCATCTCCCTGCCCAAGGGGTGGAAGCGGTCCGTCTCCATCGACCAGGACGGCCTCCGGCAGGTCGACTACTCGCCCGACAAGGGCAAGCACCTCGTGCGGGTCGCCGTCGACACCGCGCCGGACTTCCGCACCTCGTACGAGCACATGAGCTACCTGGAGCAGCGGGTCTCACGGCGGCTGCAGGACTACCAGCAGCTGAGCCTCAAGAAGGAGCTTTTCCGCGACCTGCCGGGCGTCCGCTGGGAGTACACGTGGAACGCGCTGGCCAAGGACCCGCCGCACTACTTCCCGGGGCCCTACCGTGCGATCGACGTCGGGTACATGGAGAGTGACGGCACCGAGTACGCCATCTACGCGGCCTCGCCGGCTGACGACTGGGCCACCACCAGTAAGCAGTTCGACTGGATCCTGCGGGGCTTCCAGGAGGGTTGATCCGAGTGGAGCAGAAGGTTCTGCTGTCGCTGTGGTCGCTCTCATCACCCCGGAGCGGGTGTCGGGGAAGCGGCCGGGTCCTGCCTCCGCTCTCTGGTCGCTTGGCGTGGTGCTGTACGCGGCGACGGAGGGTGTCTCGCCGTTCCGCCGCAGCAACACCCTGGTGACCCTGCAGTCCGTCCTCAACTCGACGCCCGCGGCGCTGGCTTCGGTCGAGGAGCCGCTGGCCGACGTCATCAACGGGCTTCTGCAGAAGGACCTTCGCGCCGTCCGGACGCCGGACAGGTGGGGGCGTTTCTGGAGACGGCCGCGCATCCGCCTGCTCCGGCCGCGACTCAGGCGGCGCAGTCGGCCGAGGGGGCGTCGAAGGGCGGCATCCGGCTCGGCCGCAAGACCCTGTTCGAGCTCGGCGCGGCGGTCGTCGCGGCCGCGGGGAGGACAGCCTCGACGAGATCGCCGGACCTGTCAGCTCGGAGGCCTATCAGGACGCCGACGGTGTGGAGGAGACGGACGACGCTACCTTCTCGTCCATGGCGGAGACTCCTGCTCCGTAGGCCGAAACGACCAAAACTTCGTACCAGGGCAGTGAGCCTTTCCCAGTAAGCAGTCATGACTGTGTGTGATCGTTTAGATGGTCCGGTCGTACTCGAGCTGGAGGAGGACGAGAGCTGCAGCGGCGATCTGGGTGATGCGGCTGGGGTCGAGGCTGACCCTCCGGAGGGCCTTGAAGGTGGTCTTGAGCAGGGCGCTTGCTCGCTCGCACACCCCGTGGATGCCGCGGCTGACCTTGTTGAAGGTCTGCTGGGCTTCGGTGAGTTCGCGGCCTGCGGGCTTCTTGACCGGGTGGCGGAAGCCGTCCCCGGCGTTGAACTCACCGGCTCCCAGGATCCGGCGGGCTTCACCCTCGCCCTTCCGGGCAAGCAGTGGAAGCGCAAGAAGTACGACGCCCACCAGACCTACGGGACCGACCAGAGCGGCCGGACCGAAGAGATCGAGCAGATCAACCAGACCGACTACACACCCGACGGCGGAAAGCACTTCATCCGCATCGCCATCGACGACTCACCGGACTTCGACGAGGCGTACGAGCATCAGGTCGACCTGGAAGAGCAACTCCAGCGGCTGGTCGACTACAAGCGGGTGACGCTGCAGAAGAACATCTACCGCGACTGCCCCGGCTCCGTGTGGGAGTACACGTGGACGGCGCTGGCGAAGGACACGCCCTTCCCCGGACCGCGCCACGCGATCGAGGAGACCTACATCGGCCGCAACGGCGTCGAGTACGCCATCTACATGTCCGGTCCCGCGGCGGACTGGGACACGACGCGTCAGCAGTTCGACGAGGTGCTGCGGGCGTGGCGCCAGCCCACGGGCTGACAGCCGGGGCGGCCACGCCCCCGCGTACGGCCCGGGGCCGGCACCCTCTCGTGCGCTCCGGGGCCGGCACGCCCCCTCGTACGCCCCGAACGTCCGCCGCACCCCACCCGCACGCCCTCTTGCGTCGCTTGTCGGCCACCGTCTCGGCAGCGTCCCGGAGGGGCGACCTCCGGTGCGGCATGATGGGGCTTATGGGGACCGAGGGGGAGAACGTCCGTGTGATAGCGGGCCGCTACCGGCTCGAGGAGCGGATCGGCCGCGGCGGCATGGGCGTCGTGTGGCGGGCGACCGACCAGTTGCTCGGCCGTCAGGTGGCAGTCAAAGAACTCGTCCTGGACACCTCGCGCTCCGCCGAGGAGCTCCGTCGGCAGCGGGAGCGCACCCTGCGCGAGGCGCGCGCGGTGGCGCAGTTGCACCACCCCCACATCATCGTCGTCCATGACGTCGTCGAGCACGACGAACGTCCGTACATCGTGATGGAGCTGATCGACGGCGGCTCGCTGGCAGAACACGTCGCCGCCCACGGTCCCGTCGACGCCCGCGAGGCCGCCCGGATCGGCATCGCCCTGCTGGGCGCGCTGCGCCGCGCGCACGAGGCGGGCGTGCTGCACCGCGACCTCAAGCCGGCGAACGTCCTGATGGAGGAGGGCACCGACCGTGTCGTCCTCACCGACTTCGGCATCGCACAGGTCGCCGGGGCCACGACGCTGACCGAGAGCGGTTCCTTCGTGGGCTCGCCCGAGTACACCGCGCCCGAGCGGATGTCCGGCGAACGCACCGGGCCCGCGTCCGACCTGTGGTCGCTCGGTGCGCTGCTGTGCGCCGTGCTGAGCGGCGAGTCGCCGTTCCGCCGCGACTCGTTGGGCGGCATCCTGCACGCGGTGGTGGCGGACGAGATCCGTCCGCCCGCGCAGGCCCAGCCGATCCTGCCCGTTGTGCGAGGGCTGCTGGAGCGCGATCCGGACCGGCGCCTGGACGCGGCGGAGGCCGAGCGGCTGCTCCAGGAGTTCCTGGAGACCGGGCGTACGCCACGCGTACCGGTGATGTACACGCCGACACAGGGGGACATCCCCCGGCGCGCGGCGCCCTCGCGGGAGGTCCCCGAGGCGGCGACACCGTCGGTGGGCGCGGCGCCGCGGCCCGGTGGAACCTCCGCCCGCGGCGTGCTCATCGCGGCCGCCCTCGTCGCCGCGATGGCGGGTGCGGGCGTCTCGGCGGCGACGCTGCTGATCCGCGACGGCGGCAACGGCGATGGGGTGCCCGCGAGTTCGGGACCTCCTGGCACATCTCCGAGCACCCGTCCGTCGAGTTCTCCGACCGCGGGGCCCTCGCCCGCGCCGACCGTGACGGTGACGCGGTCGCCGTCCTCGGGACCGAATTCGGCACCGCGCGCGCCCCGCACGGCTCCCTCCGGGTACCGGTCGGTCCAGGATCCGGACGGGTTCTCGCTCGCCGTGCCGGAAGGGTTCACCCGGGCCCCCCAGGGTGAACGGATCTTCTACATGTCGCCCGGGCAGACCTTCCGCATCGGCATCAAGGCCACCGATCCCGAAACAGGCGGCCCACTCGCGGTGATGCGGAGCGCGGACGCCAAAGGGCCCGCGAACAACCCCGGTTACCGTGACGGCCGGGTCACCGGGGCGTCGCACCACGGGAATTCGGCCGCGCTGTGGGAGTTCACCTGGGACGGATTCACGGCCGCCGAGGGGCCGCGGCACACCTACGACCTGTGCTGGGAGGAGAACGGCCGAATGTACGACGTCTGGGTGTCGGCGCCGGTCGGGAAGGTACGGGAGGCGAAGGAGTACTTCGACGTGGCGGTCGACACGTTCGTACCGGCGTAGTACCGCTGTCGCGTTCGTAGCCGCGCAGTTCGGCCGGGGCGCGTTCGTAGGCGCGTAGTCCGGCCGGGCCGCGTTCGTACCGGCGCGAACCGGAGACGAGTTGCGCGGTGGGTCACGGATCTGTGACCGGTGTCGGGCAGGGGTGGCTGCCGAAGGGCCCGCGCGATAAGGATGAACGCATGAGCAGCAACGGGGGAGGGCCGCACCGATCCGACGAGACCACGAGTTTCGGACTGCAACCGCCACGGCCGGCCGTGCCGTATCCCGGAAACCCGTACGCACGGCCGTAGTTTGTACCGCCGGACGGGCAGCCCCAGGCGGTCCCCACCCAGGTCGTGCCCGACCGGGCGGAGGGCCCAGGGGCCGGGCGGCTGATCGCCGGACGCTACCGGCTGCTCGCCAAGCTCGGCCACGGTGGCATGGGCACGGTGTGGCGGGCCAAGGACGAGACCGTGGACCGCGAGGTCGCCGTCAAGAAACCCCGGATCCTCGGCCACCTTCCCGAACGGGAGCAGGCCAACGTCTACGAGCGGATGCGCCGTGAGGCTCGGGCCGCCGCGCGCCTCGACCACCCGGCCGTCGTCGACGTGCACGACGTGGCGGTGGTCGACGGCAGGCCGTGGATCGTGATGGAGCTGGTGCGCGGCCGCTCCCTGGGCGATGTGCTCCCGGAGGACACACTCGGGGTACGCGAGGCCGCGAGGATCGGCCTCGAGGTGCTCGGCGCGCTGGAGGCCGCGCACGCGGCGGGCAACCTGCACCGCGACGTGAAGCCCGACAACGTGCTCCTCGGCCGGTACGACCGGGTCGTCCTCACCGACTTCGGCATCGCGCGGATCGAGGGCGAGACGAATCTGACGGACACGGGCGGCTTCGTCGGCTCGCCCGAGTACATTGCGCCCGAGCGGGTGCTGGGCCACCGTCCTGGCCCGGCCTCCGACCTGTGGTCGCTGGGCGTGGTGCTGTACGCGGCGACGGAGGGCGTCTCGCCGTTCCGCCGCACCAACACGCCCGCCACCCTCCAGTCCGTCCTCCACTCCACGCCCGCCGCTCCGGCGTCGGCCCGGGGCACGCTCGCCGAGGCCATCAACGGCCTGCTGCAGAAGGACCCGGCGCGCCGCCCGGACGCTGCCGAGGTCCGCCGGCTCCTGCGAGAGGCGGCGAAAGAACCGCAGCCGGTCCCGCCGACCCAGCCGGACGTCCCCGTCCCCGGTGGCGGGGACGTCCGCCTCGGCCGCAAGGCACTGCTCGGGATCGGCGCCGCGGTGGTCGCGATGGCGGTGGCGGCGTACCTCGTCCTCGCCGACCCGTTCGCGGGACCGCTGCCGGACGGCTGGCAGCAGCGGCGGGCCGAGGCGCTTGGCCCGACGCTCGCGGTGCCCGCGGACTACCAGGTGGCCAGGTCCGGGAAGGACGACACCGGCAAGAACTGGGTGACGTACACCGACTGGAGCGGCAGCATCTGGATCGGACTGCACCTGGCGGCGGCACCGGTTCCGGGTCCTGCAACTGCTCATCGTCACCCCCGCCGGGGAGCACTACACGCTGCGCGTCGACATGCCCAGGGGCACCGCGGAGGAGAGACAGGGCACGTCTTTGTTCACGGGCGCCTGTGCCCGTCTGAAAGTCGGCATCAGCACGCTGGGCTCCTGACAACGCCCTGATCAGCGGGTTTGCTGCCAGCGATCACTGGCGCGGTGTGGACACCCCGTGAAAGCCCGTTACCGACGGGTACCCAAACGCCCCGGCCCGGCATACCCTGCGCGTCATGACGGACTCCCAGGCCCCGGAGAAGGCCACCGACACGACCGGTGCGGGCACGGCCGGCACGAACCCTCTCGCACCCGCCCCCGCCGGCGCCCGCACCGCCGTCGACGTGGTCACCCCGGAGCTGGTCGCCCAGCTCACCAAGGGCGTGGCCGGCTCCGGCCGCACCGCCAACCACACGCCGTTCACCGGCGAGAAGCTGGCCGACCTGCCCGAGTCCACCCCCGAGGACGTGGCAGAGGCGTTCGCCCGGGCCCGCACGGCCCAGCAGGCCTGGGGCGCCACTCCCGTACGGCAGCGCGCCGCCGTGCTGCTCCGTTTCCACGACCTGGTGCTGGAGCGGCAGGCCGAGGTCCTCGACCTGATCCAGCTGGAGACCGGCAAGGCCCGGCTCCACGCCCACGAGGAGGTCCAGGCCGTCGCCGTAGCGGCCCGACACTACGGCCGCATGGCCTCCTCGTATCTGAAGCCCAAGCGGCACACCGGCGCCGTGCCCACGCTGACGCGGGTCACCGAACTGCGCCACCCGCGCGGCGTCGTCGGTCAGATCGCCCCCTGGAACTACCCGCTGGAGCTGTCGGTCGGCGACGCGCTCCCGGCCTTCGTCGCGGGCAACGCCGTCGTGATGAAGCCCGACACGGAGACGTGCCTGACCGCGCTGTGGGCCCGCGACCTGCTGATCGAGGCCGGGCTGCCCGCCGACGTCTTCCAGGTCGTCATCGGCGACGGTCCGGTCGTCGGACCGGAGGTCGTCAGGCACGCCGACTACGTCTCCTTCACCGGCTCCACCCGCACCGGCCGCGAGGTCGCGCAGGGTGCCGCAGCCCGTCTCGTCGGCGTCTCGCTCGAACTCGGCGGCAAGAACGCCATGCTGGTCCTCGAGGACGCCGACATCGAGAAGGCGGCCGCCGGCGCCGTGCGCGCCTGCTTCTCCTCGGCGGGTCAACTCTGCATCTCCATCGAGCGGTTGTACGTCCACGAGTCGATCGCGGACGCCTTCGTGGAGCGGTTCGTGGCCCGCACCAAGGCCATGCGGCTCGGTAGCTCCCTCGCGTACGGCGCGGAGATGGGCTCGCTCGTCGGCGAGCGGCAGTTGGAGACCGTGAGCCGGCACGTCGAGGAGGCCGTCGCCAAGGGCGCCAAGGTCCTGGCCGGCGGAGTGGCGCGTCCCGACATCGGTCCCTTCTTCTTCGAACCCACCATCCTGGACGGCGTCGAGGCACCGATGTCGGTATGCGCGGAGGAGACCTTCGGCCCGGTCGTGTCGATCTACCGCTTCACGACGGAGGACGAGGCGGTGGAGCGTGCCAACGCCACCCCCTACGGCCTGAACTCCTCGGTCTGGACGAAGGACGGCCGACGCGGCCGCGCGATCGCCGCCCGGCTGCGCACCGGCACGGTCAACGTCAACGAGGGCTACGCGTCCGCGTACGGCAGCGTCCAGTCCCCGATGGGCGGCATGAAGGACTCCGGCCTCGGCCGCCGCCACGGGTCCGAGGGCATCCTCAAGTACACCGAGGCCCAGACCGTCGCCCACCAGCGACTGCTGCCGATGGCCCCCTCGCTCGGCATGGACGACGAGAAGTACGCGGCGCTCATGAGCCGCAGCCTGAAGCTGATGAAGGCGTTCCGCCTCCGCTAGACCACGACGGTTTCCGCAGAACCACACCCGTTCTCAACGAGGAGAGCACGTGTCGCAGGAGAAGTCTGTCCAGGCCCGGGACGAGGACGGGTACGACTACGACGTCATCGTCGTGGGGTCGGGGTTCGGCGGATCCGTCTCCGCACTCCGTCTGACCGAGAAGGGCTACCGGGTCGGCGTCCTGGAGGCCGGCCGCCGTTTCACCCGTGATTCCCTGCCGAAGAACTCCTGGGACCTGAAGAACTACCTCTGGGCCCCCGCGTTCGGCATGTACGGAATCCAGCGCATCCATCTGCTGGGGAACGTGATGGTGCTGGCGGGCGCCGGGGTCGGCGGCGGCTCCCTCAACTACGCCAACACCCTCTACGTACCGCCGAAGGCCTTCTTCGACGACCCGCAGTGGCGGGACATCACCGACTGGCACGAGGAGTTGAAGCCGTACTACGACCAGGCGCAGCGCATGCTCGGTGTCCGGCTCAATCCGACCATGACCCCGTCCGACGTGCACCTGAAGGCGGCGGCGGAGCGGATGGGTGTGGGCGACACCTTCCACATGGCGCCGGTCGGGGTGTTCTTCGGTGACGGCGAGGACGCCGACGGCTCCGCGAAGGGCAAGCCGGGGCAGCAGGTCGCGGACCCCTACTTCGGCGGCGTGGGACCGGAGCGCAAGGCCTGCACCGAGTGCGGCGAGTGCATGACGGGCTGCCGTCACGGTGCGAAGAACACCCTGAACGAGAACTACCTCTACCTCGCCGAGAAGGCGGGCGCGGTCGTGCACCCCATGACGACCGTCGTGTCGGTCACGGACGACTCGCGGGGCGGGTACGCGGTCGCCACCCTTCCCACCGACGACCGCCGCAAGGGCCGGGGGAAGCTCTTCACGGCCCGCCGGGTCGTCCTCGCCGCCGGTACCTACGGCACCCAGACCCTGCTGCACCGGATGAAGGCGGCCGGGCAACTGCCGTACCTCTCCGACCGCCTGGGTGAACTGACCCGCACCAACTCCGAGGCGCTGGTCGGGGCGCAGACCGACAACCGGCGCTACCGCAAGGCCACGGGCGAGCCGAAGGCCGACTTCACGCGCGGGGTCGCCATCACGTCCTCGATCCACCCCGACGAGAACACCCATATCGAGCCGGTCCGCTACGGCAAGGGCTCCAACTCGATGGGCGGCCTTTCGATACTCCAGGTCCCCTACGCCGACGGCTCGTCGAGGGCGGCGGCCTGGCTGCGCAACGCCGCCCGCCACCCCGTCCTCGTCCTGCGCTCTCTCTCCAACCGCCGCTGGTCGGAGCGGACCATCATCGGCCTGGTGATGCAGTCGCTGGACAACTCCCTGACGACGTACCTGAAGCCGAACGGAGTGGGCAAGGGTCTGCTGACCGCGCGCCAGGGCCACGGTTCCCCCAACCCCAAGCAGATCAGGGCGGCCTCGGAAGGCGCCGCGGCCCTCGCCGCCGAGATCAACGGTTTTCCCGGCTCGAACGTCGGTGAACTGATGGGCACCCCGCTGACGGCCCACTTCCTCGGCGGCTGCCCGATCGGCTCCTCGCGGGAGACGGGCGTGATCGATCCCTACCACCGGCTCTACGGCCACCCCGGCATCTCGGTGGTCGACGGTGCGGCGGTCTCGGCGAACCTCGGCGTCAACCCGTCGCTGACGATCACCGCTCAGGCCGAGCGGGCGATGTCGTACTGGCCGAACAAGGGCGACGAGGACCCGCGTCCGGCGCAGGGGACCTACGAGCGGCTGAAGGCGGTCGAACCGACGGCGCCGGCCGTCCCGGCGGAGGCCTTCGGCGCGCTGCGCCTGCCGTTCCTGGGGATGCCGGCGGTGCCGCCGAAGAAGTAGCGACCGCGCCGGCGGACGACACCGCCGCGCAAGGTGAAAGAAAGAAGGACCTGTGCCCCCCTCCGAGCTCAGGTCCTTCTCTCTTGTGTGCGAGGCGTACGGGACGCCTGACGCAGTTTGTGTGCGGGTCCGCAGGCCTTACGCGGCCTGGCCACCCGTCTTGCGGCGACGCAGGGCGAACACCACACCGCCACCGGCGACGACCGCGACACCGCCGACGAGGGCGATGGTCGGAAGCGCGGAGGACGAACCGGTGGAGGCGAGGCTGCCGGTGGCCGGGATCTCCTTGGCGCCGCCCTGCGGCTCCTTGCCGCCGGACGGCTTGTCGCCCTTGCCGGGCTTGGCCTGACCCGGGTTCTCGTTGTCGCTGCCGGGCTTCAGGACGGTGAACTCGTAGATGGCGAACGCGTTGTGCACGCAGTTCTTCTCCTGGTCCACGTATCCGCCCAGGCCCACGCTGTAGCCCTGGCCGGCGGGGGCCTTCGCGGTGATGTTGACCCGCAGCTTGATGTCGACCGTCTGCTTGGGGCCGAGGTCCGTCTCACCGAAGTAGACGCCGTTGCCGATCTCGTCCGCGAGGGACTGCCAGGACTTGCTCTGCGGGTCGAAGTACTCGAGCAGGGCGTAGGTGCTCAGCCAGTCCTTCTCGTCGTCGCTCGCCGTGTCGTTGTCGATGAGCGCGAGCCACTGCACCTGACCGAGGGACTGGTCGCTGTGGTTCGCAGCGGTCAGGGTGAAGTTGTGCCAGCCGCTGCCCGCGACGATCTTGCCCGGCAGGCCGGAGACGGCGAGGGACAGTTGGGAGTCGGGGTCGACCTCTTCGTCGGTGCAGGGGGTCGGCTCGGCGGTGGGCTCCGTGCTCTCGGTGGGCGTGGCCGACGCAGTGGCCGACGAGGACGCGGACGAGGAGGACTGGCCCCCGGGGGCCACGGCGGTCGCGCTCGACGAGGACGTCGCCGTGGACTCCTCGCCGGCCGGGGTCGTGGTGCTGGTCTCCGGTGCGGGGCTGGTCGGCGACTCGGAGCCCGTGGTCTCGGTCGCGCTTGCGGAGGCCGTGGGCGTTTCGTCGGCGAAAGCCGTCGGAGCGGACAGCAGCGCGAGGGGGGCTATGGCAGCCGTCGCCGCAGCGGCGGCCAGTGCACGGCGAAACTTCATGAAGACCTCGAAAGTCAGGCATGCCGCGACGGCGCGGCACGGTTCGGAGAGGCCTCCGCGTGTGGGGCGCGGCTGTGGCCCACGATTCGGTAGGTGTGACCTGCGAAGCCCGTGAACGGTTGCATGGCATTCACACGATCTTTATGTGGCCTGGGTCACAATCCGCTGGGCGTGCGATCGCCTGCGCCCGAGGGCAAGCGAAGGGCCCCGCGGCGGGGGTCCTCGCCCACGGCCTCAATGGCCGGGGGCGAGGAGAATCCGCGGGGCCCTTCTTCGTCGGCACCGACGTCAGGGCAGCGTCGGTACCCGGAGCGGCGCCGGGGGGTTACGCCGCTTGTCTGTGTGACCGCTCGGGTGCGCCCGGCGTGCTCGGGGCGCGCGCCTGGTGCCGACCGGGGAAGCCGGGTGCGGGAGCGGTGCGGTTGTCTGAATTCCGCCGGTCGGCTCCGGGCGTCCCCGGAGCCGACCGTTCTCTGGTGACCGGGCTGCTGTCCCCTGCCGTCCGGTCACAACCCTGGGGCGAGGTCCCACGACGCACGGCTCGATCCGCACGTCTCATCGCCCCAGCGGAGCCACGCGTGGTTCTTTCGGGCCCGCCCCTGGCTGGCACGGACACCGAGAACAACGAAGTGTGCGTGAGACCGGTCACGCGCCGTACGGGTGAGAGGGCGTGCGAACGTGGGTGCGCCGGACGTCTGTCGCATCACGGGGTGGCCGGCCGGTCGTCAGACGCGGCCCCGGCACAGCTCGAGCAGGGTCATGGCGAGGGCGGTGCCGGGCTTGCCGAGAGCGTCCCGGTAGTGGCTGAGGATCTCCATCTCGCGGGCGAGGTTCACGCGCCGGCCGCCGGAGCCGATGCGGGCCTCCTGGATCACGGCGGAGACCGCCATGCGCTCCTGGATCAGGCCGATGATGCGGTCGTCGAGCGCGTCGATGCGCTCGCGGGCGCCGGTGATCACATCGGCGGCCTCGGAGGTACGGGCGCCGGTCTTCTCGGTGGCCGTCTGCTCGGTGGTGGCGGTCATCACGGGGATCTCCTCGGTGTCGGGATGAGGAGCCCCGGATCGGCACGGTCCGCAAACGTCAGGCGCCCCGGACCGTATCGGCCCGGGGCGCCTGGGAAGTCGCTTGTCAGTAGCTCAAGCAGCACGACCATGGCAGCCGGCGGGCCGGTTGCCATAGGTAAAGACGAAGGCGTACTGCGTAAGCATGGACCCAGTATGCCCCGGGCACGGACGGTGTCCAACCGGGGCTGGATGGTGAGACGGGAGGTGTCCCGCAAGCACCCCGTTAGAATCGGTACCGAGACCCCCGCCCCACCGCCGGAAGGCACCCTGTGTCATCAGCGACCTCCGCTGCCGCCGCCCCCGACACCGTCCTGGTCGTCGACTTCGGCGCGCAGTACGCCCAGCTCATCGCCCGTCGCGTCCGCGAGGCCCGGGTCTACAGCGAGATCGTGCCGAGCACCATGCCGGTCGAGGAGATGCTCGCCAAGAACCCGGCGGCCATCATCCTCTCCGGCGGCCCCTCGTCGGTCTACGAGGAGGGTGCCCCCACCGTCGACCGCTCCCTGTTCGAGGCCGGCGTCCCCGTCTTCGGCATGTGCTACGGCTTCCAGCTGATGGCCCAGGCCCTCGGCGGCCGGGTCGACAACACGGGTGCGCGCGAGTACGGCCGGACGGCCATGGCGGTCTCGCGGCCGTCCTCCACGCTCTTCGAGGGCACCCCTGCCGACCAGTCCGTCTGGATGTCCCACGGCGACGCCTGCTCCGCGGCCCCCGAGGGCTTCACCGTCACCGCGTCAACGGACGTCGTGCCGGTCGCCGCCTTCGAGGACGACGAGCAGAAGCTCTACGGCGTCCAGTACCACCCCGAGGTCATGCACTCCACGCACGGCCAGCAGGTGCTGGAGCACTTCCTCTACCGCGGCGCGGGCCTGACCCCGACCTGGACCACGGGCAATGTGATCGAGGAGCAGGTCGAGGCGATCCGCGAGCTGGTCGGCGACAAGCGGGCGATCTGCGGCCTGTCCGGCGGCGTGGACTCCGCCGTCGCCGCCGCCCTGGTGCAGAAGGCCATCGGCTCCCAGCTGACCTGCGTGTACGTCGACCACGGCCTGATGCGCAAGGGGGAGACGGAGCAGGTCGAGAAGGACTTCGTCGCGGCCACCGGCGTCCAGCTGAAGGTCGTCGACGCGGAGGAGAGGTTCCTCACCGCGCTCAAGGGCGTCTCCGACCCCGAGGAGAAGCGGAAGATCATCGGCCGTGAGTTCATCCGGGTCTTCGAGCAGGCCCAGGCCGAGATCATCGCGGACGAGGGTCCCGCGGTCGAGTTCCTCGTCCAGGGCACGCTGTACCCGGACGTGGTCGAGTCCGGCGGCGGTAGCGGCACGGCCAACATCAAGTCCCACCACAACGTGGGCGGCCTCCCCGAGGACCTCGAGTTCAAGCTGGTCGAGCCGCTGCGCAAGCTGTTCAAGGACGAGGTCCGGATGGTCGGCCAGGAGCTCGGGCTCCCGGAGGAGATCGTCCAGCGCCAGCCCTTCCCGGGTCCGGGCCTCGGCATCCGCATCGTCGGCGAGGTCACCAAGGAGCGGCTCGACCTGCTCCGCGACGCCGACGCCATCGCTCGCGAGGAGCTGACCGCGGCCGGCCTCGACCGCGAGATCTGGCAGTGCCCGGTGGTCCTGCTCGCCGACGTCCGCAGCGTCGGCGTCCAGGGCGACGGCCGGACGTACGGCCACCCGATCGTGCTGCGTCCGGTCTCGTCCGAGGACGCCATGACCGCCGACTGGTCCCGGCTGCCGTACGACGTGCTGGCGAAGATCTCCACCCGGATCACGAACGAGGTCCGTGACGTCAACCGCGTCGTCCTCGACGTGACCTCGAAGCCGCCGGGGACCATCGAGTGGGAGTGAGCCCCGCGGCTCACCTCCGCCGGACGGTGCGCACCGGCTCTCCGGGCTTCCAGATCTCGACGACCAGATAGGTGTCGTCCTCGACGTAGGTCCGTACGACCTCCGTCAGCTCGGTGCGGAAAAGGTGGAACGGCTCCGGCGGTTCCACCTTCTGCACATACGCGGCCTTCGTCTCCGCGTCCTCGACCTCGTGCGCCCGCCCGCTGATCCGCACGTCACCGCCGCCCATCCCCGTCCCCGCCCCGGGATTCGCCTGGAGCGCGAGGCGCGGGTCGCGGCGCAGGTCGAGCGCCTTCAGCGAGTCCGGCATCATGCCCAGCCACAGCTCGCCGTTCAGGAAGCGGACCTCCATGCCGGAGGTGCGCGGGGAACCGTCCTTGCGCAGGGTCGAGAGGACGTGGTGGGTGAAGGCGCCGAACCGCTCCTCCACGGTCCGGGCGAGATCCGGTGCGGCGGCGGCGAATGCAGACCAGTTCACAGGGCCCAGCGGGCTGACAGCGCTCATGCGAACGAGTCTCCCGTCTATACCCGACAACTTCTGTCAGGTATTTCGGCGAGGGAGACATGGCGTGCGGCGGTGCCCGGAGCGACCGCGCTCCCACCGCGCGTAACGGTTGCGCACCACCTTCACTGAACGACCCTGTTTTCCTGCGGAGACCGGCGGTAACTTTCCGCTCCGTACAGGAACCCAGTGCTGGAGGACACATGCACGGGCCGACCCCGCCGCTTCCCCTGCCCACCGACCAGCTGCGGTTCGCCATGCCGCCGATGCACGAATCGGCGGCCGACGAACGACAGCACCGCAAGGAGCGGCTGGCCGGAGCGCTGCGGATCTTCGGAAGGCTCGGATTCGAGGACGGGGTCTCCGGGCACATCACCGCTCGCGACCCGGAGTTCACCGACTGCTTCTGGGTCAATCCGTTCGGGATGCCCTTCCGGCACGTCACCGTGAGCGACCTCGTGCTGGCCAACCAGGACGGGCAGGTGATCGAGGGCAGCTACCACGTGAACCAGGCGGCCTTCACCGTGCACGCCCAGGTCCACGCCGCCCGCCCGGACGTCGTCGCCGTCGCCCACTGCCACTCGGTGCACGGACGTGCCCTCGCGGCGCTCGGCGATCTGCTGGATCCCATCACCCAGGAGTCCTGCGCCTTCTACGAGGACCACGCCGTCTACGACGACTACACCGGCGTCACCGTGGACGCCGAGGAAGGGCGCCGGATCGCGACCGCGCTCGCCAGCCGCAAGGCGCTGGTCCTGCGCAACCACGGACTGCTGACGGTCGGCGACTCGGTGGACGCTGCGGCCTGGTGGTTCCTGTCGATGGAACGCTCCTGCCAGGTGCAGCTCACCGCGAGGGCGGCGGGACGGCCGGTCCTGATCGACCACCGGCAGGCGGTGGCGACGCGCGAGCAGCTCGGCGGTGACCTGGTGGGCTGGATCAACTACCAGCCCCTGTGGCAGGACATCACCCGGAGCGAACCCGATCTGCTCAGCTGACAGCGGTTCCCCGGCCCGCTGAGGCGGGTTGCGGGCGCTCGCTCTGGTCCGCCGCGCGGATGGGCGGAGGCGGCTTCCGGGCGACGGTCAACCGGGGCTCGCTGTTTCACCGTTCCTAGTCAGTGAGCAGGAGTGAGTCTTGTACCCAATCCTGGTCAACTGGCGCATCCCGAACGGTGGTGGATGCACTGGTCTCCCGCGTTCGCGCCGCGTCCGGCGACACGGATCGTGTCCGTGGTCCAAGGATGCGGGGGCGGGTTCCCTCACGCCCCGGGGTGCCGTGTCCGGCCTGGGCGGTCCGATGCCCCACACGATCCCTCTGGTCGTGTGGGGGCGGTGCCGTCCGTCGCCGGATGCGGTGCCCCAGGGCGCGCCTGCCGATCGCGATGCCCGCGGCATCGTGACGGCTGGTCCTCCTGGTCGGGTGGGTGAGGGGCCCCAGCCAGTGCTGGGCGCCCCACCTGCTGGTGTAGGCCGGGTCCACGGCGATGACGGTGATGCCGAGTTCGGCCGCCATGCTGACGAGCCGGGCCCGCAGCCTGGACACGGGCATGCCGGCGATCACCTGCCGAAACCGTTTCCGACGCCCGTGCTTCTCCCGGGTTTTCTCCGCGGCGAAGTCGAGGTCTTCGATCGCGATCGACACCCCGTGGCGTTGGGCCCAGTGCAGGAGCCGGATCAGTGCATGCCGTACCTGGGCATCCCGGTGGTCCGCGGTGCCGGACAGGTCGTAGGAGAACCGGCGCGGCTCGCCGACCGGGTTGCCGTGGGCGTCCAGCCGCCAGGCGGCCAGATGGTCGGCGTTCGTATCGACACCGATCACACCGCCCGTGCGAGCGTCGGACAGGGGGACGGTGGTGACCGGCGGGATCGTCCAGGAGGCGGTGAGGTACCAGCGGGATCGGTCTGTGTCGTAGTGGATGCGGTAGGCCACGGACCGGTTCGTGGTGATGCGGTCGGCCCACTCGTCGCGCCGGTGGTGGAAGACCGCGGTCGAGGCGAGGACGTACCGGCCGTGCGGGGCGTTCGCCAGGTGCGCCAGCGGGACGGGCAGCTTGAGGGAGACTTCGCCCTCGGGCGTGACGCGGATCGTCTCGTTGCCGAACCGCTTGCCCGATTCGCCGTCCGCCTGCAGGAACCAGCGCTCCGCTTCCCAACGCCGGCGCCACGCGTGCTCGGTGAGCTGCGCCGCCTCGAGGTGGTGTCGGGTGTGGAGCAGGCGTTTGCCGCCCCGCACCACCCGCACCCGCCCCACCTC
>NZ_JBSFJX010000124.1:0-23589 GCF_053598275.1 Streptomyces sp. NPDC001156
CACGTCCTCGGCATCAGCGCGCACCCGAACCGGGACTGGGTGACCCAGCAGGTGAGGAACTTGATGATGGACCTCGAAGATCGGGTGGACCGGTTCCGGTTCTTACTGCGCGACCGGGACGGGAAGTTCTCCGACGCCTTCGACGCCGTGCTCGCCGACGCGGGCGTGCAGGTGCTACTTTCCCCGCCGAGATCGCCGAAGGCAAACGCCTTCGCGGAACGCTGGGTCGGCACCGTCCGCCGCGAGTGCACCAACCGCCTGCTCATCATGAACGAACGGCACCTGCGCGCCGTCCTGAACACCTACACCGACCACTACCACCGGCACCGCCCCCACCAATCCCTTCACCAACGACCTCCTCAAGCCGCAGAGACCGGACACACGGCACCTGTCATCCCCTTGGGAGGCCGCGTCCGTCGCACTCAACTACTCGGCGGCCTCATCAACGAGTACCAGCAAGCAGCCTGACGGCAGGCAGACAAACGGCCTGATCAACAGCCCGAACCAGGGTTTTCACGCGGGACAGGGCTTCAGTCGGGCGTCCAGTTGGTGCACCCAAAGCCAGCTCGCGCATTCGGCCGGAGGCTAGCGTCGGGTGGACTCCGCTTCTTACCCATGTCTTGACGCTACGGGCGATCGGGGAGAGGTGAGCTCATCGGCGTTGGCCAGCCGTGCCGAATCACCCTGGCCTGCGGCTGGGTCGCCGTACTCCGCCACCAGGAGCTCGAGGCAGCACGTCGTGAGGCCGCGATGGGGCTCCCCCGAGGGGACGCCTGATTGCGGCCCGGTAGTCTCAGCCACCGGCCGCCACTCGCGCCGACTCGGCAGCAGCACGATCGGAGTAGCCCGGGTGTCGGGCGTCGACCAGATCCGCATAGGCGGTCGTTCGCGAGAGGTAGTCGACCACAAAGGGGCAGATTGCGGTGATCGTGCCCCCGCGAGCGCGGATCTCGTCGAACACCCGCCGCACCAGCGCGCCCCCCCACACCCTGGTGCTGATGACTCGTCTCGACCTCAGTGTGCCGAAGAGCGTACCGGTTGGGCTTCAGGTGGGTGTAGTAGAGCCAGCCGACCAGGTCGTCGTCACGGCAGAGCTCAAAGCGGCCTTGATCGATGTTGTCGATCAGCTGCTCGGTTACCGGCACCTGCTCTTCGCCGCTCATCGCCTTACCCCTCCAACGTGCCGTCACGCCGACCATTCGAACAGCCCCACTTCGGACCTTCAAGTCCAGTATGGCAGCTTCGTTACCCGCAAACGCATGCGTAAATTGGACTCGATGGTCCGTTCGGTGCCTGAGGACTGCTCGGGACCACCGACCGAAGACGAACGAGGCCCGCGAACTCGCGGCCGCCCTGCACGCCGCCCTCTCCGGAAACCTGACGCCGCTCCGCGCCATGCTTACCGCATCCTGACCAGCCACCTGGATCCGGCGGTCA
The DNA here is from genome assembly GCF_053598275.1 of Streptomyces sp. NPDC001156. NCBI lineage: Bacteria > Bacillati > Actinomycetota > Actinomycetes > Kitasatosporales > Streptomycetaceae > Streptomyces > Streptomyces sp. NPDC001156. Next base: position 1,438 of record NZ_JBSFJX010000124.1, read on the forward strand.
CGCCCGCGAAAGCCAGAGTCCGGCAACGCGCATGATCAGGGCTCATGGTGCGCGCTGCATTGTGCGTCGACCACGGGCAGGCGGATGTCTCCTTCCACCGCCATCCCAGCGGGGACGTGCTCTTCCCTCTGCCCGTCGAAGCCTTTGGGTTCGACCCGGAGGAGACCTTCGTGGAATGGGGCGGCGGCTACCTGGCACCGGACCTGGCCGTCGTCACCCTGGGCGGTGAAGGGCAGGGCGAGGAGGAGTGGTTCCGCCACCACCTGATCGACGTGCGCACGAGCACGCTCAGCGGTGAGATCGCCGTCGAGGTGACCAACACGCACGAACTGGTGCCCCTGGGCGATAACTCCTGGCTCACCGACGGTCCCGACGGCAACCCTGTCCGCTGGCCGCGTACTGCACTGCCGTCCTCACCGCCACACCCGGAAGGTTGATGGGCGGCCACCAGCCTGGATCCGGATGGGCGCCCGCAGCCTCGCTCATCGGTATCTCCCGTTCGACGTTCGGCCGAACGCCCGACTCGCCCCAGACAAAAATAGTCACGCATTGCTACTCTAAATCAACACAAAGTAACATCTGTGTGCGGGGTCCGACACCCGAGATCTGTGACGTATGCGGCGATGACCTCGGCTACTACATAAGGGAGAAGCCAGCATGATCTCCGCGACCTTTCCGTACCAGAAGCAGCGCCGCGGGGTTCTCGACATCGAGATGGCGTACGTGGAGATCGGGGATGGCGACCCCATCGTTCTGCTGCACGGCAATCCCACCTCGTCGTACCTCTGGCGCAACGTTTTGCCGTACCTGCAGTCGCGAGGTCGTTGCATCGCACCCGACCTGATCGGCATGGGTGATTCCGACAAGCTGCCTGACAGCGGCCCCGGTTCGTATCGGTTCGTCGAGCACCGCCGCTATCTCGACGCCTTGCTCGAGGCTCTGGATGTGGATGAGCGGGTCACCCTTGTCGTCCATGACTGGGGCTCTGCCCTCGGCTTCGACTGGGCCAACCGACACCGCGAGGCGGTGAAGGGCATCGCGTACATGGAAGCGATCGTGCGGCCGCAGGCCTGGGACCACTGGGACAAGATGGGAAAGCGCTCACTCTTGCAGGAACTGCGCTCCGAGGCCGGCGAGGCGATGATCCTGCGAGACAACCTCTTCATCGAGCAGGTGCTGCCACATGCCGTGCTGCGCACCCTGTCCACTGAGGAAATGGCGGAATACCGACGGCCGTTCGCCGAGCCCGGCGAGGGGCGACGGCCGACCCTGACGTGGCCTCGGGAGATTCCCCTCGAGGGCGAGCCCGCCGACGTGACTGCGATCGCCGCCGCCTACGCGGACTGGCTGGCGACGAGCGATGTGCCCAAACTGTTCCTGAAGGCCGAGCCCGGTGCGATCCTCGCCAGCGACTGGTTGCTCGACTTCGTCCGCGGGTGGCCGGCGCAGACCGAGGTGACGGTCGCGGGGATCCACTTCGTCCAGGAAGACTCGCCGGACGAGATCGGGCAGGCCATCGCCGACTGGATGGGGACCCTGGACTGATGCCTGCCCCACTTCAAGGCGCCGAGCGTTGCCTCCCACGAGCCGATTGGACGGCCAGCATGGCGATCATCTCGCGCGGTTTCCACGGCCGACGGCCGCCCGCGGGCAGGAAGCTGCCACCCGGACAGTACGAGACAACGGGCTTTCCGGTCCTCTCGGCCGGGCCCACGCCGCGGATAAGCACAGACAAGTGGGAGCTGTCCGTCACCACGGAGACCGGGAGGCGGCACAACTGGGACTGGCCCGCCCTCATGAAGTTGCCGTCGGAGACCCCGACGGCAGACCTCCACTGCGTGACCAAGTGGTCGAAGTTCGGCACCCGGTGGCAGGGGGTGTCTCTGGACGTCCTGCTCGCCGATGTCGAAACGGCGGCCGAGTACGTCCTCGTCTCCTCCTATGGGGGCTATACCACGAACCTCCCGCTGGAGGATCTTCTAGACGGCAAGGCCTGGATCGCGTACGGCTACGACGGCCAGCCGCTCGCCCCCGAGCATGGCGGTCCGGCCCGATTGCTCGTCCCGCACCTCTACCTCTGGAAGTCCGCGAAATGGGTGCATGGAATGGAGTTGCGGGACAACGACACCCCGGGGTTCTGGGAGAGCGCCGGCTACCACAATTACGGAGACCCGTGGCAAGAGCAGCGGTATCGAGGAGACTAGGCGACCGGCTCCGATGGAGGGTCGCCGAGGTGACAGGACGTCGCGCTGAGTCCGCGACGGCCGTCACACTGGTGCTGGAGGTGCCAGAATGGCCCGGCCATCTGGCGGGCCAACATGTGGATATTCGGCTGACCGCGGAAGACGGCTACAGCACACAGCGCAGTTACTCCATCGCGTCGGCCCAAGACGGAACGCGCCTGGAACTGACAGTACAGCGAGTCTTTGAGGGCGAGGTCTCACCCTACCTGACCGACGAGCTCATGCCCGGTGACCAGCTGGAGCTCCGGGGACCGGTCGGAGGCTGGTTCGTCTGGCAGCCTGAACAGCAAGAACCGGTCCTGCTCGTGGCCGGCGGCTCCGGGCTGGTCCCGCTGATGTGCATGATCCGCACGCGACGTGCAGCCGACAGCCGGGTTCCCTTCCGGGCGCTCTACTCCCTGCGATCGCCGGCCGAGCTGCTGTACGGCCCAGAGATCCGCCAAGGAACACCAGGAGTCGACCTCACGCGCATCTACACCCGGGAAGCGCCACAACAGTCCGTGCGCCCCCCGGGTCGCATCACGCCCGACGACCTGACACGCCACGGATGGCCACCGGACTTCGCGCCCACCTGCTACGTCTGCGGGCCCACGGCATTCGTCGAGAAAGCGGCTGCCTACCTGGTGCTCCTCGGACACGACCCCGAGCGTGTCCGCACAGAGCGCTTCGGCGGAGGAGAAGACTGAGATGACGGCAGACACACCGGCAGACACCGGTATCCCGCCCAGCGAAGAGGGCGGGTACATGGACGGCAACGCACTGGCCGGCCCTCTCGCCGAGCTGTTCACCGTCGACCTGACGGTAGCAACCAGCCAGTGCGCGCACTGCGGCAACACAGGGCCTGTCGCACGCCTGCGCGTATACGGCCAGGCACCGGGACTGGTAGCCCGCTGCCAGCAGTGCGGACAAGTCATGCTACGTCTGGTGCGCGCGCCAGAGACAGTCTGGCTCGACACGAGCGGCATCACAGTACTGTCGATCCCCGTGGGCGCCGACTGAACTGCCGCCGGCTCCACCGGCCAGAGGCCCCCCGCCAGCGCGGCAAGGAGACCACGGCCTCCTGACCGGAGGCACCCGCCACGCAGCCAGACCCAGGGCAGACCACATCGAAGACCCGGAAGGATGTCGGTCATGGCTGCCCTCCCGTAAGTACCCCGAGGAACTGCGCGAGCGTGCGACGCGCCTGTGTGTCGAGGCCCGCAAGGATCCCGCGGCACGGACCGGAGCGATCAGGCGCATCGCCGACCGGCTCGACGTTCATCCCGAGGCCCTGCGCAGCTGGGTTAAGCAGGCCGAGACCGACGAGGGCAGTCGGGCAGCCCATGACTGTCCCGTCCAGGGTGGGGCCGAACGGGGAGCCGCTAGACGACTCCGAATTCCGGCGACGCCAGGAACGGAGGTGCCAGGCGTACGACCAGTCGCTGTCCGTGCTCGCGGAGCGGCTCAACAGGTTGGGACGGGTGACGGTGGAGAGCGAGTTCCGCCTCTATCCCGGGATACCGAGGGATGAGATCTGTATTTTCAACCGGGAGTTGATGCTGCACGGTCTTTACGATGTGGTCGCCCGCACGATCGACCATGAGTACTACGACCCCAAGGGCTTCCGCGCCGATCTGAATGTCTGGTCGGCGAGGGACACCGACGACACCAGGGCCGCTGTCGCCACGTGGAACAAGCACCTGGACGGTTTGTGGAGCCTGGCGACGGTGCCACCCTGGCGGCAAGTGACAGCCACATGAGCAGGGGCTTTTCGCTGGGCGGTGCCGTCGTGCTGGTTCGTGCGGCGAGCCCGAGGCGAGGATGACGACGGGTTTTACCCAGCGTGCCCTGCACGGCGTACGACACTACTGCCGAAAGGCCAAGGTGCCGACGGGCCGGACGGTGGCTTGCCTGGTCTACTCGGGCGGGCCAAGGCCCGGGAACCCACTGGTGGGCAGCGCCTATTTCCAGCCGTCCAGGGATACCTGGGGCCCGTTGGTGAGGTAGCGGTTCAGGGCGCTGGCGGTGGTGTCGACGAAGTTTTGGGGGATGGCGTTGGTGTCGACCCAGCGGACTTGGGCGTGCTTGCGTGGTTCCCGGTTTTCGGGTTCGCCGGTCCATTCGTGGGTGGTGAAGACGACGGTGAGGAAGCCGCCTGGGGCTTCGACGCCCCAGGCGCCGTGGATGATGTGGGCGACCTTCAAGGACTCCGGCTTCACGGCGAGGCCGGTCTCCTCATACAGCTCGCGCACCGCGGTTTGGGTGATGGGTTCGCCGGGTTCGCTCTTGCCGACGGGCAGGTCCCACATACCTTGGGCGAATTTGGCGTTCTGGCTGCGTTGGAGGAGGACGACGCGACCTGTGGCCTGGTCGTGGACGATGACGGCGGCGACCAGCAGGGTCATGGACTGGTGGGCGGGCTTGAGGGCTTTGGGCTGGTCGTCGGTGGTCGGCTGAGCCACGGCTGGTGTCCCTTCGTCGGCCGGTTGGTGGGCAGCTTAGGCCAGTGCTTCGCGTGCGCGGCGGGCGAGTTCGGCGGCTCCGGGCACTTTGCGGCGCTGGTAGACGGCCAGGGTGGAGCGGAGCGAGGTGATGGCTTTGCGGGTGCGGTCGGAGGTCACGCCATCCATGAGGGTGAGGGCCTTTGACCAGGCGGCGACGGCTTCGTCGGCGCGGGCCTGGGCGGCGAGGCTGTCGCCGAGGTCGGCGTAGGTGAGGGCGTGGACGCGCTTGTACTTCTCCAGCTCCCAGCGGATCAGGGCGTTGCGGTGCTGTTGCTCGGTGCCTGCGTGGTCAGCCAGGTCGGTCAGGGTGCGGGCGGTGTGGCTGGTCACGGTGCCGGAGGCGGGGCCGCTGACGCGGGAGTAGCTGGGCTGGGGGCCGTCGTTGCGAAGCAGGGCGTCTTCGGCGGCGAGCAGGGCGCGGGCCGCCAGGGCCTTTTCACCGACCGCGGCGTAGGCGCGGGCGTGGGTGATGTGGAGGAGTGCTTCGGTTTGGCCGTCGACGTGGCCGAGACCGCGGGTGAGGGCTCCTTCGACCAGGTCGACGCAGTGGTGGGGTTGTTTGAGGCTGAGGGCCTGGTGGGCGAGGGCGCGCATCATCCAGGCGGCGTGGCCCTGCGGGTCGGCTTCGCAGGCGAGTTGGTAGCCGACCTGGTAGTAGCGCTGGGCGGCGCCCTCCTGGCCGAGGTCGTGATGTTTCCAGCCTGCCAGGTAGGCGAGTTCGGCAACGGCCCCGAACGCCGCCCGGCGTAACGCTTCGCTGGGGAAACGGCCCCGGAGCATGGGGGCCGCGGTGTCGGCGAGGTAGGCAGTGACGGTGGTCAGGCCATGCCCGCCACCGAGGCGTTCATCGGCAGTGGTGAAGGCGGCGGTGATCTGCCGTACGACGTCCACGTCCTCTGCTCCGGCCACGGAGGTGCCGGTGCGGGCGCGGAGCATCCGGGCGGTGGCCTCGTGCTCGTAGGCGAGCGGCATGGCGACGCCGGCGGTGGTGAAGGCGGCCACCGCGAGGAAGCGGCGGCGTTCGACGTCGGCGCGGCCCAGGTCGGTGGCGGCCAGGACGGGATCCCGCGCATCCGGCCCTTCGGCATGCGGTGCGCGAAGGCCGATCTCGGTCTGGGTGATGGTGCGGTTTGCTCGGCGGGTCAGGGCTTCGGCGAGGTACTGGCCGGTCCGTCCGGTGGGCTGGCGGGTGCCGTTCACCCAGTGGGAGACGGCCGACTTGTTGGTTTGGAGGATCTCGCCGTTCTCGGCCGCGATACGTCGGATGTCCTTCGCCAGGGCCTCGTACGTGCAGCCGATCGCGTCGATGGTGTCGCGCAGGCGGGAGTTGGGTTCTTTCTGCGCTGTCACGCTCGCCTCCCGTCTGGGCTGTAAACCGCGTATACCGCTTCAGTCGCCTCTCACCGTACCCACTGTGCGTGACGGCAGGTTCACTAGACATCAGCCGCCCGGCCCGGTCGGACACCGTGACCAGGCTTCCCCCCTTCGGCCGGGCGGCCCCCGAAATTCCGTACGCCCACTGCGGGTTCGGGCATTCCTGTGCCCGAACCCGGCCGATCAGAGACGGAGACACGGTGACCACTATCGACACCACGGCCATCACGGTCGTCCTGCCCGAGGCGTTCGACGAGCGCTGGAGCCGCCTGCCCGGCATCCAGGTCGACGGCCGGCGCATCACCATCGACCCGGCCGAGTACTTCTTCCGCTTCGAGTCCCACACGTGGCTCATCGCCGACTGGGAACAGGTCAAGTCCCAACTCCTGGACGTGGAGGAGACTACAGAGAGCGCGGTCGAGCAGCTCGCACTGGAGTTCATCAAGGCCCACGCCGCATCCACCTCGGACGCCGCCCGGGTGCTCGCCACCGCCTACGAGGTGTACGCCCACCTCTTCCGCGACGAACACCTCGCCGGCCTCGGCCTGCCTCAGATCACCCCGGGCCACCTGCGGATGCTGCGCGAGGCGGCCACGCTGATGGCACTGAACAAGGTGGAGCTGGACGGGCGCATCTCCAACGTCGGCCCCTGCTGGTTCTTCCCCGCCGCCACCACCGTCGTCTTCGACCTGGACGACGAGATCGGCGGCCTGCTCGACGAGGTCTACCACGGCGGCTGGTTCAACGAGCACCGCCGCATCGAGTCCATCAAGGCCCACGCCGCCCTCGGCGGACGCCTCGTACACGGCTGCCAGTCCGTGCCGGACCAGTCCGGCGGCGTCGTGGCACCCTACGGTGCCTCGATGACCGCCTTCCGCGACGACCTCGCCGCCCTCAAAACCGGATGGATCAAGCAGGTCTACGCCCACCGCGTGAGCCCTGCCGCGTAGCACCACAGACCAGGCTCCGGGGCGGGCCGCCCCTTCCCGCCCGCCCCCATCGCACGGGAGCCCTCTCATGGACACGACCCTCAACGCTGAACTCCTGGACAACCTGCTCACCCTCACCGGCAGGTCGACCGCATCGCGCGAGGAGGTGCGCGTGTGGTCCATGTCCGGTGTCGAGCGCCTGACCTTCACCGACGGCACCACCGCCATCTTCAAGTACGCCAAGAAGCCGTTCGACACCGAGGACCAGGCCCTCCGACTGGCCCACACCCTCGGCGTCCCCGTACCTGCGGTCCACGCCTCCGCCGTCGTGGACGGCTGGCTCGGAATGCTGCTGGAGGACCTCGGCCCTGCCGCCCGCGAGGCCGACGACCTCGACGGCGCCGCCGCGGCCGTCGTTCTGCACCGCACCCGCACGGCTGCCACCCTGCCCGTCCTCGACCAGGAAGGGCTGCGCCGGCTTCCCAGCCGGGCCCTGGAGCACCTCGCCCAGCTCCGCAAGGCCGAGCGATGGCAGGACACCGACGACGTCGAAGACGCCCTCGACCGCATCGCCCAGGCAGCCCGAGCCCGCTCGGCCGGGGCCACGGTCGCTCCGTTCGGCTGGGTGCACTCCGAATTCCACCCCACCAGCCTCCACATCGGCCGGCACGGCTGGCGGCTGCTGGACTTCGCCCGCGCCTTCACCGGTCCCGGACTCCTCGACCTCGCCAGCTGGCACGGCACCCTCGACACCCCCGACCCCGTCCGCCTGCGCATCTTCCTGGACACCTACGTCGCCGAAGGCGGCACCCCCGACGCCCTCGCCGAACGCGGCGGCCTCCCTGCCGAGAAGTGGGCACTGGGCTGGCACCGCACCTGGGCCATCGAGTGGTTCATGGAGCAGTCCATCCGCTGGATCAACGACCCGGCCACCGACCCCGCCTACATCAAGACCGTACGCCGCCACCTCACCGACACCCTCCACCTCCTGGAGGTCTAGGTGCTTGCCCAGGCTTCCGCGTGGTACGCCCACGCCCTGCAACGCACCACGGCCCGCCCCGCCGAGCCGCTGACCGTACCCGCACGGACGGAATGGACCACGCGGCCCGGCAGCGGCCCCGGCGCCGAAATCCTCGGCCCGGACCTGCGCCGCAAGCGAATTCTGGAACTCGGCTGCGGCCCCGGCCACAACGCCGCCCACCTCGCCACCCGCCACGGCGCCCAGGTCACCGGCGTCGACCTCGTCGGCCTACAGGTCCGCCGAGCCCGCTCGCACTACGGCCGACTGAACAACCTGACCTTCGTCGCCGACCACGCCCTGCACTACCTGCAAGCCTCCGACGAGCAGTTCGACGCCGTCTACTCCGTCTTCGGAGCCATCGGCCTCGTCGCCCCCGAGCTCCTGCTCCCGGCCATCGCCCAGCACCTCAAAACCGGGCGCACGCTCGCCTTCTCCGTCCCCCACCCCCAGCGCGGCGGCAGGCGCCCCTGCACCGACGACCGGCCCCGCCGCGACTACGTCACCCTCCCAGACCGCACTCGACGACCCATCGCCCGCTGGGACTTCGATGCCGACCGCTGGGAGAAACACCTTGCCCGCGCGGGCCTCTGGCTCACCGCGGCCCAGGAATTCCACGACGCCCGCCTGAGCCGCTGGCCGACCACCCTGCTGATCACCGCGCGCAAGCTCTGACCCCACACCCCGGCTCCCCTTGGGAGAAACCGATGCGCCCGCCCTACCTGCTCCTGGACATCGACGGCGTCCTCATACCCTTCCCCCACGCCGATGGGACCACCCCGGCCACCCACACACGCCATGACGTCGTCCCGACCGGCCGAGACCCCGACGCCCCCGTGACCATCTGGCTCAACCCTGCACACGGTCCCTTGCTCATGCACCTGATCCGGACCGGCCTGATCACCCCCGTCTGGTGCACCAGCTGGCGCCAAGACGCCACCACCCTCATCGGGCCGCTCCTCGGCCTCCCGCCCTTCCCGCACATCGATCTACCGCGCCCGCAGATCACTACCAGCCACCCCCACGGCTACCTGTGGAAGCGCGACCACATTGCTGCCTGGCTGGGCGATGCACCCGCCCTCTGGATCGATGATGACTTCACCAGCCTCGACCATGCCTGGGCCACAGAGCGAAGCTCCCGCGGTCCCGCGACCCTCCTGATTCAGCCCGACCCTCACATCGGGCTGCAACCCGAGCACCTGGCCCAGGTCGTTGAGTGGGGCACGGTATTGCCCAGGGACGATCTCCGCGTGCGCGGCGAGCAAACGACCTCGACGGTGTAGTCCGGCCTGGTGCCGAGCCCTGTGCGACAGATCCGCAAGCCCAGCTTCCGCAGGGAGCTCCCGCTCGGGCACATCGGGCGACTCGTTCGCCGGTTGCACTGGAACGGGCACCTGCCTTCCACCTGCGGAAGGACCGGACCTACGCGATCTCTGTTACAGCGCGACCGCGCGATACTCCAGCGCCTTGAGCATAACTTCCTCGTCACTCAGCTCCGCGCTCTCCCAGAACAGCAGATCAAGCCACCTAGGATAGTACGGGTATAGCTCGCGAAGCTCTGCGATCTTCGCGTCGCATTCCTCCGTCTTGAGCTCCCCCGACCTGATCGCCGCAATGAGGGGAACGGCCCGCCGAAGCAGCTCAGTCCGACCCTTCTCCCGGTCGTTATCCATTGCCATAGTGGTAACCCCCATCAAGGATATTGGCATGGAACAGCGGAGTGACTACTAGAAGGTTATCCATGTCGTAGACACCGCCACCATGCTGGATAGGTGTTGCGTGATGCAGGATGAGAGTGCTGTTCCCGCCGAAAGTTTGAGCATCGCCAACATGCGGAGCATTTCCGTTCCGCATTGCCGCAGCGTTCTGAGGCGTGAACTGAGAAGACAGATCCGGGTCGTTTCCGACTGCCTCCCAGAACGCCTCTCGGAAAGCGTTGAAGCTCTTAAACTCCCTTCCACGCAGCTGATCGGCAATCTGGCCCGGGATGCGGGCAGCATTACCGGGCGTACCTCGCAGCCAGGTACCCGTAACCGTCGGCAGCGAATAACCACCGGTCGCCGGACCAGGAGAGTTCCGAAGCTGCGTCGCGCTTCGAGGGGCCGCGATGGCAAGCGGGCAAGCCTCGCCATCGTCGTTGTGCACAAGCACAGGCAGGGCGCCTGCCTCCACATAGTACGTGTGGAGGTCGCCGATCGTGAGGTCGTACGTCGTGGTGTGCGCGTGGTACAGGCGGACCGCGGTGACCGTCGCCGTCCCCGTCGGGGTCTGGAGGACGTCTCCGGGGTGGAGGTCCTTGGCGTCGACGAAGGCGGACTGGGTCTGGTCGTAGAAGGGGTGGTGGTAGGTGGTGGTGAGGGTGCCCCCGCCGGACGTGGTGGTGGACGGGGCCTCGGCCACGGTGGCGGCCGTCAGTTGCTGGTGGTCGGTGTGCGGGTGGTGGATGCCGGCGGCGGTGGTGATCACGGCCGCGGAGGCGGCGAGGCCGAGGGCCGCCCTGGTCAGGATGCGCTTGCCGAGGCCGGGCCGGGGCTTCGGGGTCGGCTTCGCCTTCGTGGGGGCGATGGTGACGTCCACGAAGTCGTGGTCGGTGTGGGTGACGATGACCCGCGTGACGGTGTGGGTCTGGGTTCCCTTCTCGCTGGGGACGGAGTCCTTGATCTTGTCGCCGATCTTGATCTGCTGGATGGGCCGCGTGGTGCCGTCGGCCATCACGACCTCAGTGGTGCCGGTGAAGCTGTGGGTGGCGCCGCATCCTCTGCGGCCGAACACCGCCCCGCCCGCGGTGGCGAGGACACCGCCCGCCGCGCCGCCCACGGCACCGGACACCGTTGCGTCGGCGGTGGCGGCCGCCGCGCCGGACCAGGAGCAGCCGGCGTGGGTCTCGGAGCAGGTGAGTCCGTAGTCGGCCGCGCCGGTTGCACCGCCGGACACGCCGCCGATCGTGGCGCCTTCCAGGACGTTGGTGACGAGTTTGGGCAGCGCGCCACCGATCGCGGACTCCGCGAGCTTGCCGCCGAGGGCTCCGCCGACGCCGCCGCCGATGGCACCGCCCACGGCGCCCAGCACGGTGGATGTGGCGAAGGCGCTGACCGAGCAGGCCCCCTGCTGGCCGCCCATGCACTTGCTGCCCTGGTCGACGAGGCCGGCGGCCGCTCCGGCGAGCGCGCCGCAGCCGACGGCGCCAGGGATGGCCAGGGTGCCGCCGCTGCCCGCGGTGACGACGGCTTCGCAGCCGGCGAAGACCACCGTGGACACGGCGAACGACGCGATGGCGGCGGCGTGGTTCTTGAAGTAGGTCGTGGCGGTGTTCACGCGCTTGGCCACGGCCTGGTAGGTGCTGTGGGCGGCGTGGCTCACGAAATTCGACGCGGCGCGCTTGAAACTGGAGGCCTTGCGTTTGAGCGTGGCCTTCGCATCGGCGATCTCCCTGTTGAGTTGGGCGATCTGCCGGTTGAGGCTGGCGATCTCCTGGTCCAGTGAGGCCAGTTCCCGGTCGAAGGTGCGGGACACGGAGTCATAGGCGTCGCTGGCCCAGCCGCTCACGGCGTCCCAGGCGCTGGAGAGCTTGCTCGAGACCCAGTCGTAGGCCTCGCTGGCGTAGTGGGTGACGGCGTGCCAGCCCGAGCTGAGCGCGCTGGTGAATCCGTTCCAGGCGTCGCCGAGCCAGCTCTGGCCGGTGGGGTCGGTGCGGGTGAGGGGGTTGTCGTCGACGTAGGCGAAGGGGTTGGCGGCGGCCGAGTTCGGCACGGGGTTCAGGGACGCGGTGTCCTTGTTCATGAACTGGCCCGTGGCCGGGTTGTACCAGCGGGAGGCCATGTTGACCTTGCCGGTGGCGTTGTCGGTCCAGCCCGACTGGTAGCCGAGGTTGCCGCTCTGGGTGCCGGTGGTGCCGGTGACGTTGCCGAGGGGGTCGTAGCCGGTGGAGGCGGTCAGGGCCGTGCCCGTGCCGGTGAAGTCGCCGACCACGTCGTCGTGCTGGTCGGTGTAGGCCAGGGTCGCCGTCGCGGGGGTGCCGCCCGGTGTGCCGGTGCCGACCAGGGTGTCGCCGGGGGTCCAGGTGTAGGTGTTAGAGCCGTCGGACGCGAGGGTGTTGCCGGTGCCGGAGTAGGTGAAGGTGTTCGTCACCCCGCCGCTGCCGGTGTTGGTGATGACCCGGCCGAGGGCGTCGGTGAGGTAGGTCTGGCTGCCCTGGGTCAGTTGCTGGTTGAAGGCGTCGGAGGCGAAGTCGGTCGCGCCGGAGGTGCTGGACTGGTGGGTGAGGGTGCCCCGGGCGCTGTAGGTGTAGGTGTTCTGTCCGTCGCTGGTGAGCTGGTCGCGGGCATCGTAGGTGTAGACGCCGGAGCCGACGCGGGTGCGGTTGCCGGAGTCGTCGTACGCGTACGCGGTGGTGGTGCTGCCGTTGTTCCAGGAGGTCAGGCGGTTCGCGTAGTCGTAGCTGTAGGTGTTGTTCGTGGCGCCGGCGAATCCGGTGGTGGTCTTGCTGGTCTCGTTGCCGTTGGGGTCGTATCCGTAGCCGATGGAGGCGACGGTGCTGCCTCCTGGGGTCTTGAGCGTGTCGTCGGTCAGCCGGTGCAGGTGGTCGTAGCCGTAGCTGCGGGTGTCTCCGCCGGTTCCGTACTGGATGCTGGCCAGCTGGTTGAGGGTGTTGTAGCCGTAGGTGAGGCGGGTGCCGGTGGCCGGGTCGGTCAGGTTGGCGAGCCGGTCGTTGTTGTCGTAGCCGTAGGACGTGGTGCCGGCTGCGTCGGTGCGCGCCGCGAGGAGTCCGTCGCCGTTGTACGTGAAGGAGCCGGTTCCGGCCGATCCGCTGGTGGTCAGCAGGTTGCCGCGGTCGTCGTAGGTGAAGCTCTCGTCGGTGGCGGCGGTGGTCGTGCCGATCGCGGCGGTGACCGCGCTGCGCATCCGGTTGTCGTGGTCGTAGGTGAAGGTGCGGTCGGCGGTGGCGGCTTCGGCGCCGGTGCCGGACTGGGAGGTGACGTTGCCGATGTTGTCGTAGCCGGTGGTAACGCTCGCTCCGCCGGGGGCGGTCCGGGTGACCGGGCGCGCGTCGGCGTCGTAGGCGGTGGTGAAGGTCGAGTCGGCCGCGCCGGTGTAGCTGTAGGTGGAGGTGGCCACCGCCGGTTCGATGGTCGCCTCCGGCAGGTTCCACACGTTGTAGGTGTAGTAGGTGCTGTTGCCGCGCCCGTCGGTGAAGCGGGTGCCGTTGCCGGCAGCGTCGTAGCCGAAGGAGGTCGTGATGGAGTGTCCGTCGTCCACCGGCTGGGTCTCGCCGGTCACGTGTCCGAGGGCGTCGTGGGTGTAGGTGGTGGTGTGCAGTCGGGCGTCGGTGGTCGACAGCAGCAGACCGGCCGGGTCGTAGGTCGCCGACTGCGAGGACAGGACCGTGCTGTGGTCGGTGTCGAGTGAGGCGACGCGCACGGGGTTGCCGAGTTCGTCGTAGGTGATGGCGTTCTGGGTCTGGTCGGGGAGGGTGACGGTGGTTTTGCGTCCCTGGCCGTCGTAGGCCGTGTGGGTGGTGTTGCCGGCGCCGTCGGTGACCTGGGTGGTCTCGCCGACGGCGTCGTAGCCGTAGTTGGTGGTGACGCCGTCCGGGGTGGTGGTGGAGGCGAGGAACGCGCCGCCGGGGTTCTGGGCGGAGGCGGTGTAGGAGTTGTTGGTGGTCAGGGCGGTCGCCGTCGGGTACCGCTCCAGGGTGGTCGCGGTCAGGGGACGGCCCAGGTAGTCGTAGGTGGCCTGGGTCTGGCCGCCTTCGGGGTCGATCGCGGACTGAACCTCGCCGTTGGCGTCGTACACCGTGTGGGTGACGCCGTTGTTGGCGTCGGTGGTCCGGGCCAGGTCGCCGAGCTGGTCGTAGAGGTTCGTGGTGGTGTGCTGGAGCGGGTCGGTGACGGTCTTGACGTTGCCGGCGTCGTCGTACTGGTAGGACGTGGTCGCGTGGCTGATGACGGTGGAGGTGCCCGGCGGGGTGTAGTCGGGGAGCACCTGGGAGTTCACGCGCCCGACGGCGTCGTAGGTGGTGGTGACGGTGGTGTCAGGGCCGTCCGGGCCCTCGGCCTCGGTGGTCTCGCCGAAGGTGTCGTAGCCGGTGTAGGTGGTGGGGTGGACCAGGCCGGGGGCCCCGCCGTTGGACTCGGCGTTCACCGCGGGGGCGGTGGTGAGGGAGAGGTTGCCCGCTTCGTCGTAGGTGAAGTTGGTGGTGTTGGTGTCGGGGTCGGTCATCGACAGCGGCAGGCCGCGCTGGTCGAGCTGCCAGCGCGTGGTGGACGCGTCCGAGGAGGCGGTGGTGCCGCCGTTGCGGCCGTTGGAGTACAGGGCCGAGATCTCGGTGCCGGTCAGGGCGCGCTGGTAGAGCTGCACGTTGTCGACCGAGCCGGCGACCGCGTCGGTGATGGTGCCGCCCGCGGTTTCGGTGCCGCCGACGGAGAGCGGGCCGGTCCCGCTCCACGGCGAGGGGTCGCTCACGGTGGCGGCGAGGGCGCCGTTGACGTACAGCTTGAGCGCACCGGTGCCCGCGTCGAACTCGCCGACCAGGTGGGTCCAGGTGTTCAGTGCGGCGGGGGCCGGGGCCACGGCGTCGTAGAACGCCGACGGGGAGGCGAGGTCCTGGCTGGCCGCGTGGAGGCGGAAGCTGTTGTTGGGGGGCGAGTACTGGAGGTAGAACGACGCCCGGTTGGTGCCGCCCTGGGCCACGAACGTCCGGTACGTGGAGGTGTCGGAGAGGTTCACCCAGGCGGAGACGGTGTAGGAGGAGGCGGTGTTCAGCACGGGCCCGTTGGTGGCGATGACACTGCCCGCGCCGCCGGCCGAACCGTTGAAGTGGGCCGCCCCGTCCGACCAGGTGATCCCGGAGCCTGCGGTGGCGGTGTTGCCGTTGCCGGAGTTGTCGGGGACCGAGCTGCCCGAGGTCTGGTCCAGCTTCCACCAGGCGTTGGGGTGGCTCGCGCCGTCCTCGTGCACCGACTGGCTGGTGAGGTTGCCCATCGGGTCGTAGGTGGAGCTGGTGGTGTGGGTGGTGCCGGTGGGGTCGGTCAGGGTGGTGGTGGCCACCTTGTCGTCGGGCGTGTAGGAGACGCTCGTGGTCCGGTCGACGCCGGCGGGATCCACGGTCGTGGAGGTGACGCGGTTGGCGGCGTCCACGACCGAGTTGGTGGTCGTGGCACCGTTGTTGGTGACTTGCGAGGTCAGGTTGCCCGCCGCGTCATAGGTGTTGGACTGCTCGACGAAGTGCCGTTGACCGGTCGGATCGCTGCGGGTGACGGTGGCCGTCAGGCCGTTGTCGGTGTAGGTGTACGACGTGACGTTGCCCATGGCGTCCGTCAGGGACTGGAGCCGCCCCGCGGGGTCGTAGGCCCGCGAGGACTCGACGAGGTCGCGCGCGGGGGACGGGTCGACCGGGTCGCCGATGTAGTTCTTGAGGGTCTGCGTGAGCAGCTTGCCGTTCGGGTCGTAGACGTAGGACAGGACGTTGTCCGCCGGGTCCTCGACCGTCGCCTGGTTGCCGTAGCCGTCGTAGGTGTACGTCGTCGTGCCGCCGGCCGCGTCCGTCGTGGTCTTGACCTGGTCGTACGGCGTGTATGTGTACGACTGGGTGCGCGAGGCGTCGCCGCCGCCGAGGTCGGCGACCGTCTGGGACGAGATCATGCCGTCGGCGTCGAAGACGGTGCTGGTCGACTTCTGGTGGGTCGCGCTGGTGACCCGGTTGGTGACCGCCGGGTCCACCTCACCGGTGATCTGGGAATCGCCGTCGTGGGTGTACGTGGTGGTCAGGCCCGCCGGGAAGCTGTCCGAGACGGCTTTCTTGGTCAGCATCCGGCCGATGTTGTCGTAGGTGAACGACGTGACCAGCCCGTCGGGGTCGGTCATGGAGGCGATGTCGCCGTTCTTGAAGTACGAGATCGTGGTGGTCGCGCCGCTCGGGGAAACCGTCCGGTACGGGAGGCCCTTGGGGGCGAAGCCGCCGTCGGCGGCCGGGACGGTGGTGCCGTCGGTGTACGCGATCGAGGTGGTGCGGCCGTGCGGGAAGCCGGGCACCGCCGGCGTGGTGACCCCCGTGCGGTTGCCCGCGGCGTCGTAGCTGTACGACGTGAGGTAGGTGTTGTCGGTGCTGGACGAGGAGCGTGCGTCGCGCACCGCGGCCGGCAGATCGTTCTGCGGGTTGGGCGTCAGCTGCGCGCTGGTGTCGTCCGGGAGGTAACTGGTGTATGTGGTCGAGCACTTCAGGGTGGCCAAGTTCTGGCAGGTCACCTTGGACACCTCGTTGCCGCGCACATCGTGGCCCGTCGCCGTGATGTTGCCGTCCGGGTCGATGACCATGTGCTCGAAGCCGCCGGTGTCGTAGCCGTACGTCGTCTTGTTGCCGAGGCCGTCGATCTGCGCGACGGTCCGGTAGCCGTTCAGCGGGTCGTACTGGTAGGTGACCGTCTTGTTGCCGGGGTCGGTCACCCGCACCGTCTCCAGCGGGGACATTCCGGAGGAGTTGCGCCCTGCCGCCCAGTGGGCGGCCACGTCCGCGCCGGAGAGCGCGTGCTGGTAGAGGGTCACTTCGGCGATCGAGCCGGTGAAGTGGCTGACGTCGCCGGGCGAGGCGATCCATGACTTCGCGAAGCCGGCCCCGACATAGAGGTGGTTGTTGCCCTGGTCGTTGGGGGCGCCGGAGTAGGTGCCCTGCTGGTTGCCGTCCAGGTAGAGCGTCTGGGTGCTGCCGGACACGGTGAGGATCACATGGTGCCACTTGTTGTCGGTGACGGTGCTCGTGGAACCGAAGGCGGTCGCGCCGCTGCCGCTGCCGCTCCAGAAGTGGCCGTGGACCTTGTTGTCACTGCCGACGTAGAGGACCGGGGTCCAGCTGCCGGAGGCGCCGGTCGCGCCCGCGACGGCGACCGACTGGTCACCGACGAGGACGCCGGGCGTGCTGGTCTTGAACCACAGCTCGACGCTGCGCTCCAGGTAGGTGTGCAGCAGCTGTACGGGCAACTGCACATAAGACGATGTGCCGTTGAAAGACGCTGCCGTCTCGTCGGAGAAGGGGCCGCTCACCCCGAGCGTCGTGTTCGCGTACGTCCCCGAGCCGGAGTTCTCCTCGTCGACCGCCTCGGAGGCGCCTGCCGACTCACCGAGCCGGTAGTAGCCGACCGGCCCTGAGCCCAGTATCGCGCCGCGGTAGACCTCGCTGGATCCGGTCACGGTCGGCGCCGCCATGGACCAGGAGCCGCCGTTCTCGTCGACCAGGTGCGTGACGGCCGTCGTCGTGGGGTCGTAGGTCACCGACGCGTAGGTCTTGCCCGAGGGACGGGTGACGGTGCTGAGCAGGCTGGCCGGCGTGGTGCCTGCCTTGTAGAGGGCGGTGACATCTGCCTGGACGAGGGGGCGCCCGAAGTAGGAGGCGTCGGCGATCGAGCCGTTGAAGTAAGTTCCGTAGATAGTCGATGAGTTGGGGTGCGGCTGGTCGGGCCAGGTGGATCCCAGGTAACCGGTGCCGAGGTAGGCGTGGGTGAACAGCCAGGGCATGTTGCCAGCAAACCCGAAGGAGCCGTAGCCGGCCGAGGTGCCGACCTGGCTGCCGTCCAGCCACATCGTCTGCTTGGTCCAGGCACCGGAGAGGACGACGTGATGCCATTTGTTGTCGGCCACGGAGGCCGACGTGGTGATGGGCGTGGTCGTCGTGCCGTACCAGAACAGGCCGTTGAGCTTGCCGTCGGAGCCGACATACAGCGAGGGCGTGAAGTCGCCCACGGTGGCCGTGGCCTGTACGGGCATGTCCGAGTAGGAGAACAGCACGCCCGCCGCCGCCTTGGCGGTCTTGAACCACAGGGAGATCGTCTGGGAGCTGGAGTTGCCGAGGCCTAGGTCAGGGAGCTGGACGTACGAGGACGTCCCGTTGAAAGCAACGGCGGTCGAGGTGCTGCCGGCCAGCGGTCCGGCCTGGCCCAGGGCCACGTTGCTGTACGTCGCGTTGTCCACGCCCTCGCTGGGCAGGACGGCGCTCGCGGCCGTGGTGCCGGAGGTCTCCGACAGCGGCCAGAACGAGTTGGGGCCCAGGTCGAGCGTCTGGCTGTGCTCCTGCGAGGCGCTCGTGTAGCCGTACTGGGTGCAGGCGGTCCCATTGGCCGTGTCCGTCGGCGAGCACACCTTCGTCAGCTGGTCACCGGTGTACGAGTACACCCAGGTCAGCGCCGTCCCGGACTGACCGGCGGTCACCGGGTCGGTCGACACCGTGGCGACGTGCGGGCCGGTCGCGCCCGAGGGGGTGTTCCAGGTCAGGTGCACGGCGCGCTGCGAGACCGCCGAGGCCATCGCGGTGATCTGGCCGCCGGTCCAGGTGAAGTTCTCCGCGCGGCCGTTGGCATCGGTGATCGACGCGATGCCGTAGGCGCCGGAGCCCAGCGAGTGCGTGAACGTGTAGACGGTGGCGTTCTTGTCGGTGAGCGTGTAGCCGCCGCCGGTCACGCTCTTGAAGGTCGCGAACCGGCCCTCGGGCGGCGAGAACGACCCGTCGGAGTTCTTCCCGTACCCAACGGCCGAGCCGTCCGGATAGGTGACGTACACCGCGGTCACGGCGCCCGTCGAGTCGTACTGCTCGGCGGCTCGGGCGTCGAACACGCTGGACCAGCTGGCGCCGAACGCTCCGGCGGTGCGCGGGTCACGGGAGTTGTAGTCGCGCGTCACGGTCAGGGACGGCCCCGGAGTGGCCACGTTCG
Source organism: Streptomyces sp. NPDC001156 (assembly GCF_053598275.1). Taxonomy (NCBI): domain Bacteria; kingdom Bacillati; phylum Actinomycetota; class Actinomycetes; order Kitasatosporales; family Streptomycetaceae; genus Streptomyces; species Streptomyces sp. NPDC001156. The sequence goes on from NZ_JBSFJX010000124.1 coordinate 20,182, forward strand.
CGTCCGTCGCCGACGTGGTGTAGTTGCCGACGGCCGGGTTGTAGCCGTGCCCGTCGGTGTTCTGGGAGAGACCGGAGGTGACCACCGGCTGGGGCACCTGCGTCGTGAACTGCTGCCACTGCGGGCCAGGCGAGTAGTTGGTGCCGTCGAAGGCCTGCACTTCCCAGTAGTACGGCTTGCCCCAGGTCAGCTTGGAGGCCGGCACGTTATAGTAGTTGGCCGTGATGTTGCCGGAGTCGGCGAGCTTCGTGCCCGAGGTGTCGTAGACCTGGAAGTCGTACTTCTGGGTCGTCGTCAGGTTCGGGTCGATGTGCGCCACCGCGGACAGCTGCGGGGTGAGCGTGGTGACGGACGCGTTGTTCGCCGGGGTGGCGCTGACCACCTGCGGCAGCATGGCGCCGGTGTAGGTCAGCATCAGGCTCGGGGCGTACGTCACGTCGTAGATCGAGCCGAACTGCTTCCAGTGCAGGGCGTCGGAGGTCGACGCGTAGACGGCAAGTCCGTGATCGCTGGACGCGCCGGCTGCCGAGGCCCAGGTGTTGAAGGTCGACGCGGACAGCATCACCGTCACCCAGTCGCCCTTGCTGAGGTCACCGGCGCTGTTCGCGCACCCATTGGGCGTGCTCGGAGTGGCGTTGCCGATCGACGACCCCTTGGACGGCCCCGGGTACGAGGTGATCGAGGACGGCGACCAGGCCGAGCTGACCGACGCGACGTCGAACCGCTCCGCCGTGCAGGTCGAGGACCACACGTCGTACAGGCTCAGCGACGCCGCCGAGACCGAGACCTGCGAACCGTCCACTCCGAGACCGGGGAACTGGAGGTAAGAGACGGCGGAGTGGGTGCCCGAGTCGTACGAACCCACCTTGATGGTCTGCTCCATCGAGTGGTCGCCGGGGCTGCCCGATTCGGCATAGGTGGTGATGGCCTGCTCGTTGTCGACCGAGGGGTCGACGGTGACCGGGAAGACCCGGCCGGGGGCGTGCAGCCACGCCGCGTCCAGCGTCACCCGCAGCACGGGACGGTCGCCGGACGTCGTCAGGCTGTAGTGGACCGCGTGCGTGGTGGCTCGCTCGCCCGAGCGCCGGTCGACGTGGGAGTCGTAGGCGTAGGCGGGGGGAATCTCGCCTGCCCTCTTGCCGGAGGAGTCGCGCAGCTCGATCGAACCGTCCCACTGGGGGACGGGGGTGAGGCCCTTCAGGTCGAGGGGGAATTCCCACGAGTTGGCCGCCCGAGCCGAGGAGAGGACGATCGACTCCTTCAGCCCGACCGCGGTCGGCTGCAGCGTCAAGTCGGTGTCCGCCAGCACGTCCGGGTAGGAGACGGTGGAGCCGGAGACCTGGGGCGCGACGGGCTTCGCTCCGGACAGGCCGTAGGACAGTTGCCGTCCGCCGCTCATGGTCAGCCGGGCCAGGGCGCCGTCGGACCCGGTGGCGGCGAAGTCCGCCGTGAGTGAGTTGGCCTTCTCCTCCCAGCGGCCGTGCACACCGTGCACCAGGCGGGTGTCGATGGGCTGCCAGTTCCCCGCTGCGTCACGGTAGTTGACGGGAAGCAGGGAGTAGCTGCGGCTGTAGGAGCCGTCCGCGTTCTTGAAGTAGGTCGAGGACGCGGTGGACTTGGCTGCCACCCGCTTGCTGGTTTTGGCGTTGAACCCGAGCCGGGTCGCGCTGGGCCCCTTGGCGACCTTGCGCATATAGGGCTTGGCGAGCGGGAGTTCGCCTCTGCCGTGGCCGGGCCTGTGTCCGACGCCGCGGTGGGCACGGGTCGAGGCCGCCGACGCGCGGTGGCTGTGTCCGGCGGCGGACCCGGACCGCTGGCGCGGCAGATGCCCCCAGCGCAGGGAGGTCGGGTCCTTCAGCCAGCCCAGTACGTCGGAGAAGCTGGGCACCGACAGCGAGGGAAGGCCGCGGTCGTCCGCCACCGCCGACTCCCCTGCGAGCACCATCGCCAGGCAGGCCAGCACGACCACGGCGGCGGCACGAACGACCCTGCGGTGCAGGCGTATCCGCCGGGCAGAACGACGGAAACGACGAGAGCGCATCACAGCTCCTGACGAGAATCAGCACATGATCACCAAGCGGGCCGACTCAACACCATCAGGAGCGGGAATCACTAGATCACTTGGAACTCCCTTGACGGATCTTTAGATACATCTGGAGATATCGCGAATCAGGGATATCCACAGGGTTACCGACAGGTGAATTCATTGCTTCGGTGACGCGTCGACCGCGGATTCCATCGCTTTCGCCACCGCTGTGCGCGTGCCCGCGGCGGCGGGAATGAAGCGGACATTGTGTGCGGTGGATCCGGCACCAACGGCGACGAATTGGGATTTGGGCGACCTCGGCGCCAATTGCCGCACCGCCGACACGGGTGCCTTGCCGACCGCCAGGACGAGGTCGCAGCGCTGCTGGATCAAGGTGTTCGCGTACGCCTGCGCGTTGGCCTCCGTCTCCGGCCCGGCGACCGCCAGGTAGCTGGCCTTGGCGTGGGTCGCCAGCGAGGCGTCCTTCATCCCCGCCCACACCGGCGCCGCCTGGGGGCCAGCGACGCCCTTGGCGTCGGTGAGCAGGCAGGCCGCGAAGGACATGTACTGACGGGCTCTCGGCGCGGGGGTGGCCTCGTCGCCCCCCCCCGACAGGCTCAGGGCCACCACCGTCGCCGCCACCGCCACCACCGCGGCTCCGCCGCCCCAGGCCCAGAGTTTCTTGCGCACGCGCGCCCACCCCTTCGAAACGAGCGCCGACCCACCGTCGCCGCAAACGGCGCGAGCATAGACCAACCAGTCGAATGACTTTTCCCGCCCGCGATGCGGGCGCCGGTCATGTCAGGCATTTCGAGGCGGAGGGAGTTGGGGGCGACTCGGGCTTACGGATGAACAGCAGCGTTGCAGTGGCTGCGAAAAAAACCCTCGGATGGCGAACACCAGCCGAAGCATTCACCGAGCATCTACACTCGCTGACAGGACGTGTTGCGACGACTCCTTGAACTCGGGCACGATGCCAGCAAAGACCAGGTTACGATCCTCGGCCGCCGCGAACAGCGACTGCCACGTCGTGCCCCTCCAGGGTCTCGACAACGAGTACACGTTGGGATTCTCGTGCTGTCCGGAGCGGACGACCAGCCCCCAGGCCGGATCGGCACCCGCAACGTCCGTGCCGTCCACCAGGCCGTCAGCACGATCTACGCCCACGACCACGATCACGGGTCAGCCGCGTTGCGCCAGAAGGCGTCCCAGGCTCTGCACCAGGCGTACGGCTGGATGCAGGACGGGCGGCTCACTGACCGCACGGAGCGCCAACTGCGCTCAGCGACCGGCCACCTGAGCATCGCCGCCGGCTGGCTTTCATACGACTCCGGCAGGCCCGCCGACGCACGCTCCCTGTATGGCGAGGCCCTGGCCGCCGC
>NZ_JBSFJX010000125.1:0-23529 GCF_053598275.1 Streptomyces sp. NPDC001156
GTCTCGCCCACGAACTCCATCCGGTTCAACGTCCGCACCGCCGCGAGCACGTGGGTGGAGTCGGTCCGCTGACGGCCCCCCGCGCGCAGCAGCCCCAGACCGGAGATGCGCTCAAGGACCAGGTCCAGGACCTTCTCCTCCAGGCCGTGCTCGATCAGCCGGGCACGGAAATCACCAAGGACCGTGAAGTCGAACCCCGGATCGTCCAGTTCCAGGCCCAGCAAGAACTTCCAGTCCATCCGGGCCCGCACCTGATCAGCGGCCTGCCGGTCGCTGAGTCCCTCCGCGTACTGCAGCACCGACACCAGCGCCAATGCCCCGGGCGAGACCGCCGGGCGCCCCCGCGGGGGAAACGCCTCGGCGAAGGATGCGTCCTCGAACAGCGGGCCGATTGCCTCACGAACACGGATCGCCAACGTTCCCTTCGGGAACGAGGCACGTACTACCCGCGCGGTCAGCTCCGGCACCCCGACATCGCGCCACGACTCCAGCGACACCCGACCCCCTTGATCGACGACACGCCGATCCTGACAGTCCAGGCCATCCGCCATCACCGGTTTGCGGATTTCCCAACGGAGTCGTTTACGGGGGAGGAACCGGACCAGAAGTGCCCGCCCCACAGGTACCGGCGCACGTGCGCGCTGTACTCCTTCCTGAGCAGGCGGGCGGAGACGCCCTTGAGGGAGTTGACCAGCTTGGAAAGCTGGACCTTGGGTGGGTAGTGCACGAGCAGGTGGACGTGGTCGTGTTCGCCGTTGAACTGCTTCAGCTCGGCTTCGAAGTCCGTGCACACATCTCGCATGATCTCCTCACACCTGGTGAGCATGGCGTTGGTGAAGACGCCGTGCCGGTACTTGGGTGACGAAAACCAAGTGGGCATGAAGGTTGTAGACGACATGACGGCCCGTGCGTACGTTGGGATTCGGGTTCCAGCCGGACTACGCCAGTCAGCGAGGCGGGACACGATCTCGCCGGGCACACTCTCCGGGTGCGTGCGCTGCTGAGCCAATGTGATCCGGGCGCCGGTGGGTGCGGAGATCTCGAGGGCGGGACGCCCCGTGCTGCAGCCACTGTGAGGACCCGGTCACCAGCGGCCGACGCGAGTCGCCCGCCGCGAGGCGGGTCATTCCGTCCCAGGAGCACCGGCGCCCACGGCTTGCCACTCCCGCGCCTGTGACGGCCGAATACGACTACATCGCCTTGATGGCCGTGCTCACGCGTGGGGAGTGATCACGGCACGTCCTTGGATCTTGCCGTCGTGCAGGAGCTGGTAGGCCTCGTCGGCGCACTCCAGAGGGAAGTGCTCGACCAGCATCTTGATCTTTTGCTGCTGGGCGAGGGTGATCACTTCCATCAGTTCGGGAAGGGAGCCCCAGTAGGGCGAGGCGACCGAGCACTCGTGCGGCGGGCTCGAGAAGTTGACGGGCAGGGCTCCGCCGCCGAGACCGACGATGGTCAGGTGGCCAAGCACCCTGGCCATCTGGGCAGCCATCCGCAGAGTCGGGTCCATGCCGACCATGTCCAGCACGAGCTGAGCGCCCTGCTGCGCCGTCATGTCCTTGATGCGCGTGACCGCCTCCTCGCCCGAGAGCAGCACCTCGTCCGCGCCCATGCGCTTGGCGGTCTCCAGCTTGCCGGCGTCGGTGTCCACGGCGACGACGGTGGTCGCCGCGCTGAGCGCTCGCACCATCTGGATGGCCATCTGACCCAGACCGCCCGCCCCGATCACCACCGCGGTCGAGCCCGGCCCCAGCAGGTGCAACGATCGCTTGACGGCGTGATAGCTGGTCAGCCCCGCGTCGCTGAGCGGGGCGGCCTGGCGTGGGTCGAGAGTGCCCAGCGGAATCAGGGACCGCGCCGCCGGGACCAGCAGGTACTCAGCCATTCCGCCGTCGTGACCACCTCCCAGGCCCCCGCCCTGACCCCTGAACTTCTGGCAGTAGTTCTCCCGGCCCTCGCGGCAGTTGGCGCACACCCCACAGCCCCACGGACCATAGACGACCACAGGGTCCCCGGGCGCGAACCCGGTGACACCCGGTCCCAGCCTCTCCACCCATCCCGCATTCTCATGGCCGAGCGTGAAGGGAGGTTCCGTGGCGAACCCGGGTGGTGGTCCGGGTGCCTCCATGATGTGCAGATCCGAGTGGCACGCACCGGCACCCCCGACCTTCACCAGGACCTGCCCCGGCCCGGGCTCGGGCACCGGCACCTCGCGCAGCTCGGGCGGCTGCCGCCATCCGACCAGTTGAAAAGCCCGCATAGCGATCCTTCCCGCACGCCGAGTCAGTCGCGGATCCCGTCGATGTCGACCAGGACGTGGCGCGGGCCGCGGAAAATCTGGTTGTGGCGGTACGGCGGTGGGTCCTCCACGAGCCGGGGGTTCTCCACCCGGCGGACGAACTCGCCGACCGCGACCTGGACCTCCAGCCGCGCGAGCGGAGCGCCGAAGCAAAAGTGGATCCCCTGGCTGAACCCGAGGTGCTGGTTGTCCCGGCGTTCGAGGTCGAGCTCGTCGGGGTTGGCGAACCGCTTCGGGTCCCGGTTCGCCGAGCCGTACGCCAGGAAGATCGGCGCGCCCTTCGGGATGGTGGTGCCTGCGATGTCGACGTCTTCCGCGGCGGAGCGGGTGTGCCAGAACTGGACCGACGACTCGAAGCGCAGCAGCTCCTCGACGCCGGGCACGATCAGCTCGGGCCGGCGGCGCAGCTTCTCGAGCGCGTCGGGGTGCCGCAGCAGGGTGAGCACGCTGTGGGCGATGAGATTGACCGTGGTTTCATGCCCGGCGAAGATCAGGAGCAAGGCATTACTCGCGAGCACGCCCTTGGACATCGCTCCCTCCGGGCCGTCCTCGTTCACCATCGCCGAGAACATGCCCGGGCCGGGCTGCCGGGCGTACCGGTCGAGCAGCTCAGCTGCGAACTGCTCGAACTCCTCCACGGCCTGGCGCCCCCCGGCCAGTCGGCTCCGCATCTCCTCAGAGGCGGCCTCGGGGCCGAAATCCAAAGCGCCCAGGGCCGTCTCGACCCAGTGGTGGAAGCGTGGCTCGTCTTCCAGTGGCACGCCCAGGACCTTGCAGATCACGGTCACCAGATGACCGCCTCCGTGATCGGCTCGGCCCCCGCCTCCGCCGAGCGCTCGGCCAGGGCCGCAACCGGGACGGGGAGCTTCCTGGGATCCGAACTGACCCGGGGGTCGTGCAGCAGCGCGACGACCTCCCGGTAGGTACTGACGACGTAGGTACCGTCCGGCTGCCGCGCCACCGGCGTCCTGCGGAGCTCCTCGTAGAACGGGTACGGATTGGCGCGATTGGCGTAGCGGAGGGCCTGCTGCCAGGGGGTTTCCTCGACCACGAGGCTCCCCTCCTTCTTCCTGTCGATGCTGTCCGTTTGAACGCTTGACCTGGCGAGCGCGTCAACGAGGGCGAGGCCGGAACTCGGCCCTCCGCTCGCTCGGGTCGTGGCCGGTCAGGACGACGTCGGGGATCGCCGTCGGGACGCCGGGTTCCGGGAACTCGGCCGGCATCGGCTTCATGTCAGGCGGCTGGTCCCAGCCCGGCGGCGGAGGCGGGAACGGACCCGATTGCTCGATCAGCTTTCCGTAGTACTCCAGCCACTTACCGTGATCGAAGGTGACGGCGGCGACGACGCGGCCCCGGTGACCGTAGGCGGCGGCGAAACGGCGCTCCTTGACGGACCCCTGTGTGAAGACGATCTCGTCGCCGAAAGGCGGCACGCCGACGGACTTGATGTTGACGCCGAACTGACCGGACCAGAAGCCGGGCAGCAACAGATGCGGGCGATAGTTGGGTTCGAGGTTCACCATGTTGTGGGCCGCGGCCTCGGCACCGAGCACGGCGTTGTCCCAGTGCTCCATCGCGAGGAACTGGTACTCGTACAGCACGTGGGGCGCGCGCGCCACGTCCCCTGCCACGTAGATACTGTCGGTGATCACGCCGTTGATGTCGAAGGCGCGACCGCCGGCGTCGCAACCGATGCCCCAGAAGCCGGACGCCAGCCCGGAGCCCTCCAGCCATTCCACGTTGCGGATCGACCCCAGCGAGGCCACCACCACGTCGGCGTCGACGGTGGTTCCGTCCGAGAGATGAGCACGCCGCACGTGTCCGTCGGAGTCGCCCTCCAGTGACGACACACCCAGCCCGCAGCGCAGGTCCACGTCGTGCTCGCGCTGCATCTGCGCGGCGATCTCACCGATCACCCCGCCGAGCGCGCCGACCAGCGGCGCCGAGCCACGCTCGACGACGGTCACCGGGATGTCGAGTTCGCGGCAGACGGAGGCCACTTCCGAGCCGATGAAACCAGCGCCGATGACCACGACCCGCGACGGCGGCTCGGCCAGCGCCTTTTGCAGCTGTGCGGCATCATCACGCGAGCGCAGCGTGTAGACCCCGTCCAAGGCGGCCTCGTCCGGGTTCGGCCACTGTCGCGCGCGGGTGCCCGTGGCGATCAGCAACCGGTCGTACGGGATCTGCTCGCCGTCGGCCAGGCGCACCTGCTTGGTGGCCCGGTCCAGCCCGGTGGCGGCCACTCCGAGCCGCCACTTGGCATTCACTTCTCGCAGGCGGGGCAGCTTGGTGTGGTCGGCCGGCACCCAGCCTTTGAGCACCTGCTTGGACAGCGGGGGACGGTCGTAGGGCTCGTCCGGCTCGTCCCCGATGATGGTCAGAGACCCGGTGAAGCCCTCCTCACGCAGGGTTTCCGCGGCCCGCAGCCCGGCCAGGGACGCACCGACGATGACGATCCGGCCGCTGGCCCTGAACTCGCGCACCAGCTCTGCGACCGTTGCCGGCAAGGTCATGACGTCGCGCTCCCCTCCGCGCCGTCCAAGCGGTCGATCACGATCGCCTGCACCGGGCACGCCGCAGCGGCTCGCTCAACCTGCAGGCGTCGCTTGTCATCGGGGTTCGGCTCATAGGTGAGCGCCTCCTGACCACTCAACCTGAAGACCTCGTGCGCCAAATACACGCACTGTGCGTATCCTTGACACCGATTCAGGTCCACGACGATCCGCATGGCCGCACTCCTTCCGATCTGCCTCCCGCCCCACGGCGACCATCGACCGTCGACGCGGTCATGCAGCCCTGTGGCGGTTGCATCCCGTCAGGTGACCCAGCTGGACAGCCCACCCGTCGTCCCGGCCGACGCAACCGGCTGAGCACCACATGTTCGATCTTCTTCGCCACGGCGGTACTTTCGCGGTGACGCTTACTGCCGGTGAGCGTCACGGTCCTAAGGTCGCGGTCCACATCCGATGGCGTCGGCATCGAGGTTTGCCCCGGCCGTTCCGCCCTAAAAAATAGTCGCCCCGTCTTCCGACGGCCGCAAACCCGCTGTTACGGAGAACAGGTTCTCTCAGCTCAGGGCAGCTGTAGTTGTCGGCCCGGGCTTCGGTGAGCAGGGCGGCGACGGCCTGGGCGGCGGTCCGGCTGTCGTGTCGCGCGGAGTCGGGCCACATTGCATGCACGGGTGTCAGCCCGCGTCTGCACGCGTGCCTGCGGCTGCGCGCCGAGGCCAGCAGCCGGGCCCGGGCCGACAGCGTGGAAGGCACGTCCACCACGTTCTCGCCCGCCGCGGCCAGTTGCTGGGCGAGGGTGCGGCCCGGGCCGCGGGCGCCTTCGACGGCGAAGCGGCGTTCGGGCCACTGCTCGCACCAGCGCATCAGCTGGCGGAAGGTGCCGGCATTGACGGCGGACCAGCGCTGGGCCAGCTGATGGCCCGCGGCGTCGACCGCGACGGCAGTGTGGGACGACTTGTGAGGGTCGACGCCGATCAGAACCACAGGGTCGAGCCCGTGCCAACCGGCACCCGCGACGCTACGGCCGCGAACCGCGCGTCTGGGATCGATTGAACAAGTCAGGAACGGTGTACGCCCCTATGGAGCACGGACACGCGGTCGTCCGCGGCCGTGCGGCGCCGACGCTGACCGGGGCTCTGCCCATCTGGGCGTGCGGTTTTTCGCTCCTTGCCGCGGCTGGCCGATCCGGCTCCGCCGATCAGTGCTGGGGGTGCGGACGGGTGTGGAACAGGGGTCGCCGATGGGTGGCTGTGGCCGGAGCGAGATGGCCGACTTCGACGCGCGTCCTGATGGCGCGGACGACCTCGGTCAGGCCCAGAACTATGGCCATGACGCCCGCTACCAGGGTGAGTGTCGCGATCGAGGCGAACGGCATGACGATCAGCACGATGCCCGCCAGAGAGCCGATGATGCCGAAGGCCACGTGCCAGCCGCGTGCCGGCATGTCCTGAGCGGAGGCCGCCGCAGCCGTCTCCATAGTGCCGCGCAGCAGCCAGCTGAAGCCGATCCACAGGGCGAGCAGCAGAATCGACTGCAGGGCGCCCCGGAAGCAGATCAACCCCAGCATGATGGAGAGCGCACCCGTGATGAAATGCAGTACCCGAAGATGCCGGGGCACATGCGTGCCAAAGGCGCCAGCCAGCTCGAAGACACCTGTGACCAGCAGATAGACGCCGAAGAGAACGCCGACGACCCGCAGCGTCGCACCCGGCCAGACCAAGGCGATGACGCCCAGGGCGATGGTGGCAACGCCCATGGTGAGCAGGATCTGCCAGCCCAAGTTCGCCAGAGCAGCCATGCCTTCGGCCAGGGGCGCCTCTTGTGGCTTGGTGCCGGGCGGGGGAACGGGGTTCGAGGAATCGGAAGGAGATGTCATGACGCCTGCCTCCTCCTTCTGGGAGCAGCGTGGCCACGTCAGTACACGTCCATCGTCATCCGATCGGCCTCATGTCGCTCGGTGGAGACGGAAAATGCGGCGGTGGTGCGTGGCGCATGCGGTGCTCCTTGAATAGGAAGTCATGGTCGGCGTGCCGACGCGGCCTGGACCGGCGAACTCGCTCACCGTTGTTCTAGCTCCGCACGAGACGGAGACGGTTGCCATGGATCCCGTCGTGACGGTGGGCCTCGACGGCTCACCCGAGAGCCTCGCCCGTTCTATGGGCCGTCGCCCGGCGGCGCGCCGCGTGCCATGCAGGTGCGCCGCGCAGCCGAGAGGTCGACGAACAGTCACTTAAGGACGTGCTGTCCTCGCGCTGGGAGGCCAGTTTCGCGTAGTTACGTGTATTGGCCGACGACGGATCCGTGCCCGAGGGGCCTGCCGGCTGCTCAGTGAGCTGAAGCAGCTCGGCGGCCCAACCGTGGAGGTCATGGGCGCGATGCTCTCCCGGGGATGGACCGGGGGCTCTTCTGCGATGCGGACTCAGCCGCCGTCAGGGTGGTTCCGTGGCCACGGTGATGGCGCCCCCTGCTGCCCGGCCGCGGCTGCACAGCATGGGTGCCCAGGCCGCTACGGCGGCCGCGAGGTCGTCTCCGCACGTCCTGCCGAGGCGGGGCCGGGCCGCGGTGGCGAGGACGACCCGGTCGGGACGGAGCAGGACGGCGCCTGCGGTGCCCATCCAGTGGACCAGGGCGGTTGTGCCCGGATCGGCACCAAGGTCGGCGCCGCCTGTGCCGGGCTTTGGTCGCCGAGGGTTGTGCAGGTGGATGACGCGGGCGTCCAGCGCTCGCACCAGCGCGTGCAGGGCCGGGCTGAGCGGCGCGGCGGCCAGGAGCGCGAAGTCTTCGCCGAGCAGGTCGTCCAGCGGGCGTTGGCTGCCATCGGTGCCGGGGACCAGGGGTTGGGGGCACAGGGTCCCGGGACGCGGGTGGCCGAGGCGGCGGCGGGAGCTGATCAGGGGGCCTGGCCTCAGCGGCGGGCTGACAGCGGACAGCACGAGATTGGAGGCGCCCGGGAGGCGGGCGATGGCGGGCAGGACGGCATTGCGGGCTAGTGCGGTCCCCGTTCCACCCCCGGTCATGAGAGCGCCGACGCCCACGGCGGTGCGGATCAGCTGCCGTGCGTGGAGGCGGCGTTCGGCCTGGTAGGTGTTCAGCAGGGCCTCGTTCGCCCGGCCGGTGAGGACACGGGCGAGTTTCCAGGCGAGGTTGTGGGCGTCGCGCAGGCCCGAGCCCATGCCCTGGCCGATGAAGGGCGGCGTGAGGTGGGCGGCGTCACCGAGTAGGAAGATGCGGCCCTTGCGCCAGCGGTCGGCGACCTGGGCACGGAAGGTGTAGGAGGCGGTGCGCAGGACGTGCAGTTCGTTCTCGGAGATGCCCGGCGTCCAGGGGGCGATCAGCTCGAGCAGACGCTTGCGGTCGGTGAGCTCCTTTGGCTGCTCGCCCGCGCGCAGGCGGAACTCCCAGCGGTAGCGGTCCTCGCCGACACGCATGTAGGTGGCCGCCCGTTGCGGGTCGCATATCTGGTGGACGCCGTCCCAGGCGGGCAGCGGCCGGCGGCAGCGGATGTCGACGACCAGCCACTGCTGGGCGGTGGCGAGGTCCTGCATGCGGGAGCCGATGGAGGCGCGGACCAGGCTGTTGGCGCCGTCGCATCCCAGGACCGCGTCGGCCAGGAGCGTGTGGGAGACACCGGTGTCCTCGTCCCGGAAGGACACCTCCACCGGAGCGCCGCTGTGCGGGGGCGGAGTCACGGCGGTGATCTCGATGCCTCCGCGCAGCGTCACCAGGGGGTGGTTTGTGAGGTTGTCCCGGAGTAGCTGCTCGAGTTCGGGCTGGTCGAACATGTTGGCCTGGGGAAAGCCGTGCCGGCCGCACGGGTTGTCGCGCAGGAACTCGGCCAGTACCCGATGGGAGCCGTCCAGCAGTCGCATACCGCGGGCGGGGCGGCTGATCTCGCTGAAAGTCTCATGGATGCCCACGGCCTGGAGGATGCGGTGCACCTCGTCGTCCAGGTGGACGGCGCGCGGCAGCGGATACGGGGCGCGGTGGCGATCCAGGACCAGGGCGGGCACGCCGTGGCGGGCGAGGAGGGTGGCGACGGTCAGCCCGGTGGGCCCGGCACCGATTACCACGACGGGCACGTGCTCGGGGGCGGTGGCGGTCACGAGTTCAACGCTTTCATCAGGCCCAGCAGACGGGCGCGGTCGATTTCGTTGTCCTCGCGCAGCGCGGAGATCGCCTGGAGGAGCATGCCGGGCGAGGGGGTGGTGCCGAGGAAGTCCCGGGTGGCCGGCGGGCCCCACTGGGCCAGGCCGGAGGCGGACATGGCGGCCCAGCCAGGTTCCAGCGTGTCGTCGAAGACGTCGCCGTCGGTGAAGTGCTCCATCATGAAGCGGTCCGGGTCGCGCCAGTAGTCGAAGATCTGGCTGCCCTGGATGTGCCGGCCGATGCCCCAGGAGTGGCGGTAGCCGCACTCGCGCAGGTACTCGCCGCCGGCCGCCAGCGTGTCGAGGTCGGCGACCTGGTAGGCGGAGTGGACATAGCCCGTGTCGGGGCCCAGGTGCATGGCCAGGGTGTGGTGGTCGGCCGGTTCGCTGCCGCGGTCGCAGCGGATGAAGGCCATGGTGGGGCCGCGGTCGCGCTGCCCGTCCAGGTAGAGGAAGTCGCTGACGATCAGGCCCAGGTGCTGCAGGTACCAGTCCAAGGCGCGCCGGAAGACCCGGGTGGACAACACGACGTGGCCCAGGCGCTGCACCTGGGAGGGTGTGCGGGGCGGGCGCTGGGTGGCGTTGACCCGGGCGGCTGCGGTAGTGGTGCCGGTGTTGAAGATCAGGGGCTGTTGCAGAGAGCGTGCGGGGTGCTCGGCGACGCCGTGTACGACGCGGACCGGGATGCCGGAGGGGTCGAGCAGGTCCACGGCGCGGCCGCCGCCGTGCTCGGTGAGGGGTCGGACCTCGTGTCCGGTGGCGCGGGCCAGCCGGTCGAGGTCGGCGGCGTCGGCGGCCTGGAAGACGGGTCCGACGAACTGGGAGGCGGGGCCGCGGCGGATCACCAGGCAGTGGGTGCCGGCCAGGGCACCGCGCAGGTAGAGGGTGTCGTCGGTACGGGCGGCGGTGGTGAAGCCGAAGTCGTGGGCGAAGGTCTCGGCGCGGTCCAGGTCGGGCTTGGTGAACTCGAGCCAGGCCAGGTCGACCACCTTGATGACGGGCTGGGCGGCGCGGCCGGGGTGTTCCCCGCGCAGAGCGCCCTGTTCGCTGTGCAGGCCCTGGTGGGCGTCGGCCGTGGGGACGGGGGTGGGTGCGGGGTCGTTCATGGCGGATTCCCTTACGGCGGCTCCCGCGACCGGTTGCAGTGGTGGCGGGTGCGGGCTGGGTGGCGGTGGGGATGCCCGGCTCGTCTGGTGCAACAGCGGTCGGCGGGGGCCGGGCGTGGGCGGCGGGTGAGGGGCCCCTACCGTGCGAGCACGGTGTTCAGCGCGGTGGTGAGTTCGGCAAGGGGGTCGGTGGCCGCGCCCTGGGCGCGCCAGCCGATGAAGCGGTCCGGGCGCACCAGGACGGCGCCTTGCGGGGTGTGCCCGCGTGTGGCGGTCCAGGTGGAGCGCAGGTCGCGGTAGTCGCCGTCGACGTGGCCGACACGGATCGCGTCCAGCGACAGCCCGCTTTGTGCGGCGAGTTTCTCGGCGGCCTCGCACCAGGCCTGGCCGTCCTCCCCGGCGATCAGCAGGAAGCGGCCGGGGCGGACCAGGTGGGCCAGGGCCAGGCGATTGCCGTCGAGGTCTTCCAGCCAGGCGTGGGGCAGCGGGTTTCCGGGGCGGGCGGCTGGCTTGTAGACGCGGATGGGGTCGGGGTTCTCGGGTGCGGGAGTGCCGTCGGGGACGATCGCCGCGGAGTCGTAGGTGTAGCCGAACTCGATGCCAAGTTCGTTGAACTCCATGGACTGTGCGGCCACGGTGGCCAGGAAGGTGCGGCGGAACTCGGTGTCGGCGGGGTCCTCGCTCCACAGTCGGCGGGCCTGCCGCCAGTTCTCCTCCTCGCCTGCCTGCGGCCCGCCGCCGAAGAGGGCGTTGATCGCAATGTGGTTCATGGCGTTCTCCAGCGAGCGCTGGACGTTGGCGGAGTCTGACGGCCGGCGCTCGGCCTCGTAGGTGTCCAGTAGGGCGTCGTCGGCATGGCCGTTCAGGACGGCGGCGACCTTCCAGGTGAGGTTGTGGACGTCGTGCATGGCGGAGGTCAGGCCGAGGCCGCCGGTGGGCGGGTGTCGGTGGGCGGCGTCGCCGGCGATCAGGACGCGGCCGGAGCGGTAGCGGTCGGCAACCACGCCCTCCAGGGACCAGCGGGAGATCATGTGGACCGTCACCTGGCTGTCGGTCAGCCCCAGCGCCGTGCGCATGTCGGCCAGCACGGCGTCGTCGTCCAGCGCGCGGCCGTCCTCGGGCCCGTAGTTGAGGTGGAAGACCCACTCCTCGGACTCGGGGCCCCAGTGGTCGGGGCCCATGGGCACGAGAACGCCGGGGATGCCGAGGTCGGGCAGCCACAGCCAGCGGATCAGCACATCGGGGTCGTGCGCCCAGCGGGACAGGTCGGCGGACAGGTGGAAGGAGACCACCCGGGCGAGGTTGCGCACGCCCTCTTGGACGATGCCCACGGCGGGGCCGACGGTGCGGCCGCCGTCGCAGCCCAGCAGGTAACGGGCCCGCACCCGGTAGGTCTCGCCGGTGTCGCGGTCGGTGACGGTGGCGGTGACGCTCTCGTTGTCCTGGGCGAGTTCGGTCAACTCGTGGTGGAAGCGGACCCGGCCGGGCGCGAGTTCCTCGGCGCGGGCGCGTAGGACCGGCTCCAGGCGGATCTGGGGCAGGTTGGCCTGCCGCTCGGGGCTGGCCGCGAGCCACTCCGGGGAGTGGCCGCCGGCGCCCCAGGCCTCCATCTTGGCGACCTGGCGTCCCCAGTCCTCGCCCTCGCCGGCCAGGCCGACGTACCAGGCGGTGTGGGACATCTGCTCGGCCGGGGTGGAGGCGGCGTAGATGGTGTCGGCCACGTCGACGTCGCGCATGACCTCCATAGCGCGTTGGTTCAGGACGTGGGCCTTGGGCAGGACGGAGGTGCTGGGCCAGGCGGTGACTAGCAGGGATTCGATGCCGATGCGGCTGAGCAGCATGGAGGCGGTGAGTCCCGCGCCGCCTCCGCCGACGATGAGGACGGGGACGTCGATGTCGTTCATGGGTTACTCCGTGGGGTGTCGCGGCTCGCGGCCAGTGGGTGGGGACGGCTCAGGAGAGGCAGGGGAGCAGCGCGAGGGCGTTTCCCCGGTCGGTGGCGTGGTGGCTGACGGTGTCGAGGCCGGGTGGCGGTCGTACTCGCTGGTGAAGTGAGCGACGGCGAGTTCAGTGCGAACTTCGCGGCGGCTGGGAGCGTGGCCGCTGTGCTACTTCGGCCACCGCGTGGAGGCGCGAGGCGGCAGATGCTGGCGGACGTCGATGCGGCTCATGGTGATGCTCTTTGGGTCCCAGGCGGCGGCTGGGCGGTCACGGCGACACGTCGGCGTCGGCCACGGGGTGTGCGGTCGGCTAGCCGCCGACCAGAAGGACGAGATGGGCTGCGGCCAGGGCGCCCACGACGGCGGCTGGCAGGCAGCGGGCGGCCGGGTCGCCGCTGCGCAGGTGTACGACGACGGCTCCGGTCATGAGCAGGATCAGGCCTGCTGAGGCGGCGGCACCGAGCGCGGTGATCCGCAGGCCGGCCAGCAGCCCGGCCGCTGCCGCCGCCTCCAGAGCGCCCAGCATGCGGTAGTGGGTGGTGGTCATGCCGACGTGGGCTGCGGCCTGGCGCATCGCGGGCACTGCCGCGAGCTTGGCCGACCCCAACAGGAGGAAGATCCCGGCCAGGACGACGGCCAGGACGATGGTGGCGGTACTCATGGAGGTGTTCTCCCTGTGCGGAAGGGATGGCTCGCTGCCATCCGGAAGCGGGTCGCTGTGGCCCAGGTCAGGTGCCTTGCTGGGGGGCGTACTGCCAGTGCAGGACGTACCGGTCGAGGGCTGCGGTGGCCCTGCGCCGTACCGCCTCGTCGGCGGGGGCGGGCAGCACGACGCGGACACCGCCGTCGTGCGGCCGGCACACGATCCGTTCCGGGTCGCAGTCCGCGCCTTGGGCGGCCAGTTCGGCGTGGACCGCGCGGCGGGTGGCGTCCAGGCGCAGGCCGAGCTTGTAGGGCTTGCCGACGGCGGTGAGCGGGATGGCGTCGATCACGAGCACTTCTCGCGGGGCGGCGGCGCGCTCGGGTACCCGTTCGGTGGCCCAGGTGAGCAGCTCGGCGGGGTCCACGTGGGCGCCGGGGGTGAGGGTGACGTAGGCGACGGGCACCTCGCCGGCGTGTGGGTCGGGACGGCCGACCGCCGCGGCGGCGGTGACCTCGGGGTGGGCGAGGAGGGCGTCCTCGATTCCGGCGGGGTCGATGTTGTGGCCCCCGCGGATGATCAGGTCCTTGGCGCGGCCAGTGAGACAGATGAAGCCGTCGGCGTCGATGCGGGCCAGGTCGCCGGTCTCCAGCCAGCCGTCGCATATCTTTCCGGCGGTCTGCAGGCACGGCCCGTGGGTGGTGTGCTCGGTGACGTAGCCGGCGAAGACCACGGGGCCACTGACGGCGAGCACCCCGGTGGTGCCTGGCGGCAGGTCGTGCCACTGGCCGGTGTCCGGGTCGATTCGCACGGTCTTGACCTGCTGGTAGGGCAGGCGCCGACCGACGGTGCCGGGTCGGGTGTGACCGGGCAGGCCGAGGGCGGAGGCGCAGGTCGCCTCGGTCAGCCCGTAGCCCTCGCACAGCGGGATGCCGGTGTGTTCCTCGAAGGACTCCCGTACGGCGGGCGGTAGCGGGGAGGCGCCGACGGCGGCGAACCGCATGCTGGAGATGTCCGCGTCGACGGGGACGCGTGCGAGGACGGAGTACACGGTGGGTACGGCGGACATCGCGGCGATGCGGTAGTGCTCCACCAGCTTCCAGAACACCCCGTACAGCTCGGGATCGCGGTAGCCCAGTGGCCCGGCCCACACCACCCGCTGGCCGCGCAGCAGGGGGCCGAGCAGGGTGACGATCAGGGCGTTGACGTGGAACAACGGCAGCGCCGCGAACATCACCGAGTCCGTGTCCAGCGGGATGCTCGCGGCCACCATCCAGGCATCGACGACCTCGTTGGCGTGCGTGTGCGCGGCGAGCTTGGGGGTCCCGGTGGTGCCACCGGTGTGGAAGTAGGCGGCCAGATCGTCGGCGGCTGGGGGCTCGATGTCCACCAGCTTCTCGGCGGGGTGCGCCGCGGCCAGCTCCGTGAGGTAGTCCACGCGTACGCCCTCGACCGGTTCCAGGGCCGGGGTGGGGCCGTCGGCCGCGGTGGGGGCCAGGGCCAGCAGCGCGTCCAGGCGCAGAGCGGAGGCGACCTGCCGTGCTGTGGCCCACACTTGCGCATCCAGCTGCGGACCGGCGGCGATGAGCACTCGTGCCCCGCCGCGCCGAAGCAGCTGCTCGACGTGTTCGGGCGCCAGGCCTGGGTTGACCGGGGCGGCGATACCGGCGGCTTGCGCGGCCAGAAGCGCGGTGGGCAGTTCTGCGGTGTTCGGCGAGAGCAGGGCCACGGCGTCGCGGCGGGTGACGCCGAGAGAGCGCAGCAGGTTGGCGGTGCGATGCACCTGGTCGCGCAGCTGCGCAAAGGTCGCGGTGGCGGGGCGCAGGAAGTGTGCGGCATCGGGCAGGACTGTCAGGGCCGGGCGGTCGGGCCACAGGCGGGCGGCGCGGAGCAGGGTGTCGTAGGTGGTGGCGGGCAGGCCGCGCTCGTGCAGCGGGACGGCCTCGATGGCAGGCAGGTCTGCGGGGCTGTCGTAGGTGGGCCACAGCAGGTCGATGGGAGTGAGTGTCACCGGTGCGCCTTTGCAGGGTGAGGGATGGGGTGAGTGGCCGGCCCGGTACGGGGAAGCCGGGCCGGCCGGTCCCGGGCGGGGGTCCCGGGAGTGGTCAGCGGGCGCGCACCACCGTGCGCTGCTCGCCGAGGTCGAGTACGCCGTCGTCGGTCGCGATGCGGGCCGTGACGACGTCGCCGTCCTTGAGGTAGTCGGAGTTCTTCTGCTGGCGGGCGAAGAACTTCTGCCAGCGCTTGTGCGGGGGCAGCAGGGCGGCAAGCGTGGCCAGGAGCTTGCCCGGGGACTTGAGGGCGGTGCCGCCGGGAGTTCCGGTGAGCAGGACGTCACCGGGCTTCAGGGTCTGGAAGCGGGCCAGCAGGCTGAGTGCGCGCGCGGGCCGGACGATCATGTCCGTGGTGGTGTGGTCCTGTCGGGTGGTCCCATTGACCTTCAACGTGAGCCGCAGGTCCGGCAGTCGGGCCAGGTCGTCGGCGTCGACCAGGAACAGGCGGGGGCCGAGCGGGGTGAAGGTGGGGTACGACTTGGACTCGTAGAACTGGGTCTTGGGCAGCTGCACGTCGCGGGCGCTGACGTCGTCGGCGACGACCAGTGCGGCGACATACTCCGGCAGGGTGGAGTCGGTGACCTCGGTGCCGACCGGCAGGTCCGCGCCCATCACGAGGCCGAGTTCGACCTCGTAGTCCAGGAACCGCACGTGCTGTGGACGCACGATGTCCTGGTAGGGGCCGCTGACGGACCCGGAGGCCTTGCGGAAGAACGCGGGCGGGACGGTGTCCGGGTCGAATCCGCAGTCCACTGCGTGGGAGCGGTAGTTGACCATCTGCGCCACTACTCGGCAGGGGGTGGTGACGGGCGACAGCAGCTCCCCTTCTCCAGCGGAAACCCCAGCGTCGGGGTCGGCTGCGGCGCGGGCGGCCGCCTCCTGCACGGCGGAGCGGTCGGCGAGCAGGCCAGCGGTGGTGTCCGCATCGGTGACGACGTGGTGCAGCCATCCTGTGCCGCTCTCCACCCACCAGCCGTCTGAGGTACGGACGACCTGGATACTCATCGGCTCTCCCGAGTCCTGGACAGCGTCGACCGAACTGCTCCCGCGAGCAGCCTCCGGTCACTAGTGATGGAAGAATCAGTCCAGATGAGGAACTCGTCAAGGGGTGTTTCAATCACTGATGAATAAATCATCATGATCCAATGGGTAGGGTGTGGGGATGACTATCGACGGACAGGGACAGGGCAGGGCCGATAGCCAGGTGCCCAACCGCCTGGATCGGCGCAAGGCACGCACCCGGGCCGCGCTGGTCGCCGCCGCGCAGAGGCTTCTCGCCGAGCAGGGGCGGGCCGACGTGAGCATCCAGGAGATCACCGAGGCGGCGGACGTCGGCTTTGGCTCCTTCTACAACCACTTCACCAGCAAGGACGAGCTGTTCGACGCCGCCGTCGCTCTCACCTTGGAGGAACATGGCGCTCTTCTGGACTCCGTCGTAGGAGATCTGAAGGACCCGGCGGAGGTATTCGCCGCGAGCGTCCGCCTGACCGGCCGACTGCAGCGCACCCACCCGCAGATGGCCAGGATCTTCGTGCGTACTGGTATGCCCTACCTGACTTCCGAGGGCGGCTTGGCCCCGCAGGCGATGCGGGACTTGCAGGCTGCCGCCGACAGCGGGCGGCTGGACATCGATGACCCCCATACCGCCGTCGCCATGACCGGCGGCGCCCTGCTCGGAGTGCTGCACCTCCTGGAGACCCGCCCCGACCTCGATGCCGAGCGCGTCACCGATCAACTGGCCGCCCGCCTACTGCGCATGTTCGGCCTGACGCGCACTGAAGCACAGGAGATCGCCACCCGGCCCCTGCCCGCGACCTGAACTGGAAGTCCCCGTCAAGCGTCTCCTCCAGGGCGTTCCAGCCGATCAGATAGTCAATCTTGCAGCAGTGGATGCCCCAGTGAGGCGACCGCCAGCTCAACGCGGCTCGGAGGCGCCCTGCAGGTGACGCGCTGCTCAGGCTCGTGGCGTACGTGCTGTACGACGCGGTGAAGGACCTGGCCGCGTCGCTTCGGCTGCCTGTGCGGTCACAGGTGGGGTTGCGTGAGTTGGGCCGGTTCGTGGGCGAGGCCTTCCGTGCCCGGACGGTGGAGATCACCTTTCTCGGCTATACCGGGGAGACGATCTTCGGCGCGCTTAACGGCCGCTTGGAGGAGCTTCTCGATGATCCCGGACGGACCAGGCGTGTCTGCATCAGGGTGCTTGTGCCGGATTTCGGGCAGCCCATGACTGTCCCGTCCAGGGTGGGGCCGAACGGCGAGCCGCTAGACGACTCCGAATCCCGGCGACGCCAGGAACGGAGGTGCCAGGCGTACGACCAGTCGCTGTCCGTGCTCGCGGAGCGGCTCAACAGGTTGGGACGGGTGACGGTGGAGAGCGAGTTCCGCCTCTACCCCGGGGTACCGAGGGACAAGATCTGTATTTTCAACCGGGAGTTGATGCTGCACGGTCTTTACGATGTGGTCGCCCGCACGATCGACCATGAGTACTACGACCCCAGGGGCTTCCGCACCGATCTGAATGTCTGGTCGGCGAGGGACACCGACGGCTCCTTGGACTGCTCGTTCTGTTGTCCCGGTCTGGGGAGGCCAAGGAAGTCGAGCTACTGTCGTTGCGGCACGAGAACGCGGTATTGCGCCGCCGGCTCGCGGTACGGCCGCGGCTGACCTGGCCGGAGCGCGCCGTGCTCGCCGCCCTCGCCCGGCACATGCCGGCCCGGCTTCGCTGGCATCGCTTGATCACCCCGGGCACCCTGCTCACCTGGCACCGCCGGCTCGTCCGCTGGAAGTGGAAACAGGAACCGGCGCGCACCGGACGGCCGCCGGTCTCCGAGAGGCTCACCGCCGTGATCCTGCGCCTGGCCCGCGAAAATCCGACCTGGGGCTCGGCCCGCATCCAGGGCGAGCTCAAGCGCTTGGGCCACCGAGTGGGCGCCTCAACCATCCGCCGCATCCTGCGCAGCGCGGGACTGGGCCCCGCTCCCCGACGCGGTCCCCAGCAAGGTGGTTTCCTTCGGGCGCAGGTTTTCGGGGTTGGTGAGCAGGAGGCGGCTGGCGTGGCGCGGGGTGGTGACGGGACGGTCGCCTTCAGCGCGGCCCTGGTTGAGGTAGCGGTGCAGCAGGTTGAGGCTGCCGGTGTAGCCAAGTTCCTTGATCTCACGGAACAGGTGCAGGACGGGCACGGCGGGGTCGGCCTGGCGCCGTTCGCGGAGGTGGTCGCGGTAGGGGTCGACGAGGGTGGGCCGGTAGGCGGGGGCGATGCGCAGGGCCTGGGGTTCGGGCATGCGGGCGTAGCGTTTGACGGTGTTCAGGGCCAGGTTGAGGCGGCGGGAGCAGTCGAGCAGGCCGACGCCCTGGCCGAGGAGGCTGTGGACCTTGTGCCAGCGGTCGCGGGTGGTCTGCTCGCGTACTCCGCCGGGGCGGGGCGGGTTGATGGTGGCCCAGCAGTCGGCGTGGGCGCGGACCTCGAGCAGGACTTTGTCGCACAGGTTGCGCCAGAGGTGCCATCGGTCGCTGACCTGCACCGCGTCGGGTAGGGCGCGGCGGACGGCCTCGGCGTAGGTGGCCTGTGGCCGATCCGTCCCGGCACACGACCTCGATGCCGGGATGGTCGCGCAGCCAGGACTCCAGGGTGGCGGCCTCGCGGTCGGGCAGGACCGCGACGCGTCTGCCGGTCTCGGCATCGGTGATGATCGTGGCGTAGCGGTGGCGGCGGCGCAGGGCGAAATCGTCCACGCCGATCACCCGCGGGATGGCCTGTTGCGGCAGTGGTAGGCGCCGTAGATGGCGCAGCGCGGTGCTGCGGGAAACGGGCACGGCCAGCAGGCCGGCGAGGCGGGCGGCCGCCCGGCCGCATAACTCCCGCGCCACCTGGGATATCTGGCTGGCCAGCCGCACCGTGCGGCGCTGATGGCGCTCCAGTAGTCCGGGAATCTGCTCGCGGAAGGTCTGCCGCCGGCAGCCCAGGACCGGACAGACCAGCCGTCGTACGCGCAGGTGGAAGACGACCTGGCGGCCGTCGACCGGTACGTCCGTCATCGTCCGGTGGTGATACCCGTGCACCTTCGCCGTCGGCGTCCCGCACACCGGACAGGGCACTGCCACATCCCGAATGCGGCCCGTGACCACCACCGCGTCACCGCCGTCCGCCACGTCCTCGACGACCAGCACCGACAGCCCGGAAAACACCGTCCCCATAAGGGAGTTGACATCCATCACAAGATCGTGATCGCGGACGGCTACTCGGTGTCACCACCGACTACGGGCCAGAGCCGTTAAGTTGACACACCCGCGCGTAGGCGGCCATGACGAGGGTGATGTGGCGTTTCCAGGCGCGGTAGCCGCGGACCTGGGTGCCGTCGAGGGCTGTGGCCTGCTTCGAGACTTGGAAGTCGTCCTCCACGGCCCACCGGCTGCTGGCGACCTTGACCAGGTCGGTTAGGGAGCAGGCGTAGTGCTCGGGCACGAACGCGAGGTAGTAGGCGAGTTCGCCGGTGCTGATCGAGCGGCGGATGAGCACGTGGTGGCGCGGGGAGGCGGTGGCGATCCACGCCCAGTCGTAGTAGCGCGGCCCTTTCGACCCGGCGCCTGCCGAGCGCCGGTTCCACCCACGCGGCTCAACGAGACCGAGCGCCTGGTCGGCCCGCATCTGTTCGTGCCCTGAGGTGGTGATCGTAAAGTCGCACCCGACGGCGAAGACGTAGCCGATACCGCGGTACTCGAACACCTCGCGCAACTCGCCGCTGCGCCCGTAGACCTCGTCCGCAGTGCCCCACGCCACCGCGAGCTCGGCGTCCAGGGCACGTTCGGCCTGCGCCTTGGCCAGTTGTGGCTTGCTGGCGAAGGCGTGATCGGCAGGGAAGCCGGCTTTCGCCATCCGCTCCGGGTCGGTGAACCATTGTTTCTGCACGTACAGGTCCCGGTCGATCAAAGCGTGCCCGGCCGCGGTGGCGTAGGTCGCGTACACGGCGACGATCGCGTTCTCAATCCGCCCGGCGGTGCCGGTGTACTGCCGCCCGGCCCCAGCCGTGGAGCATCCCTTCTTCAGATCGCCGGTCTCATCGAAGATCAGCACCCCGCCGTCGCCCAGGTGCCCGGCGACGAAGCCGCGCACCTGATCGCGCACCGCGTCCTCGTCCCACACCGCCCCGGACAGCAGGTGCTGGAGCCGGTAGGGCCGCGCGTACCCGGCCGCCTGCGCGATCGCCCAGCAGTTGCCGGACACCCCCGGGCACAGTAGCCCCTGCACGTACGCCGTCGCGTTCGATCGCAGGTCACGTCGAGAGAAGAGCGGTGCGATGACCCCGGAAAGCTCTGCGAAGTGCGCCTCGAAAGCGCCCGCGTCTACATTGGCGGTGCCGACCGCCCCGTATTCAACTTGAGTCACACCATGATGATCACGGGGCGGTCTGATCGACGTCGGAATCGTCGGCTTCTTCGCTGTCAGACCTCCCGTTTACCGTGGTGGCATGCGTTATCTGGTTGAAGCGTTCGCCGTCGGGGCACTGCGTCGTGGAGCAGAGATCGAGCAGTTCCTCGGACCGAAGGAACACAACGGCGAGCGGGGCGTCGCATGGGTGGAGATCTGGCCGCGGGAGCAGGGCTACGTGATCACGCTGTACGGCGGCGTGGATCGGGCCGACGGCTACCAGGGACGGCGGAATCTCTACGAGCTTCCACCGTTCCTCTACCCGCATGAGGACGACGAGGATATGCCCTTCTGTGAACTCGGGATCGCATCCGAGCCGCTGGGGGCGCTCGAGCTGGCAGAGTCATTGACCGGGGCAGTCCGGAGCAGATGGATGAACCGCGGCCTCGGCATGGACGAATACGCCGACTACGTACGAGCGGGCAGCCCAAGCGTGTGGCCCGTCAGCTAGGGCCAACCACGCATGCACCTTCCCACCAGCGAAGACGCCAGCACTCATCGCGTCGAGCTGAGTCAGACCACGAAGTCCGACTGCCGTACTAGGAGCAACCGTGCCCCTCGACACCCCCACCCCCAACGGCCCCGACGGCACCCTCCAGGTCCGCACCGCCTTCATGATCGTGCAGCACACGAACGGCGAGTGGGAGGCCGTGACCGACTTCGGCAAGCCGGTCACGGCCGAGCACACTGCTAGCGTGATCGAGATGAAGTTCGGAGCGAGCGAAGTCGTCTCGGACATCGAGGCCAGCAAACAGGCCGCGATCACCGCGCACCAGCTCATGGCGATGACCGCGCAGATGCAGCAGGCCGCCCAGCACCAGGCCCTCGCCGACAAGCTCAAGCTGTGACGCTCACAGCTAGCGCTGAGCCTCCTTGGAGACCAGCGCCACCGCTTCCTCCACGTCGTCCGTCAGATGGAACAGGAGAAGATCCTTCTCCGCCGCCTTCCCCTCGGCCACCAGGGTGTGCTTCAGCCAGTCCACCAGGCCGCCCCAGTACTCCGTGCCGTACAGGACGATCGGGAAGCGGGTCACCTTCTGGGTCTGGACCAGGGTCAGGGCCTCGAAGAATTCGTCCAGCGTGCTGAGGCCGCCCGGCAGGACGACGAACCCCTGCGCATATTTGACAAACATCATTTTTCGCACAAAAAAGTAGCGAAAGTTCAGGCCGATATCGACGTACGGGTTCAGCCCCTGCTCGAAGGGCAGCTCGATATTGAGACCGACCGAAATCCCCTTGGCCTCGCAGGCGCCCTTGTTCGCCGCTTCCATGGCGCCGGGTCCGCCGCCGGTGATCACCGCCCAGCCGGCCTCCACGAGGCCGCGCCCGAGCCGGACTCCGGCCTCGTACTCGGCCGAGTCCACCGGTGTCCGGGCCGAGCCGAACACACTGATCGCGGGAGGGAGTTCGGCCAGGGTACCGAAGCCCTCGATGAACTCCGACTGGATGCGCAGCACGCGCCAGGGGTCGGTGTGGACCCAGTCCGAAGGGGCGCGTGAATCCAGCAGACGCTGGTCGGTCGTGCTTGCCTGAACCGCGTCCCGCCTACGCAGCACTGGTCCGAGCCGCTTCTCATCCGGCGGGATCTTCTTGCCCTCGGGGTTGCCAGTAGGCATGTGTGCTCCCTCCGCTCGGGCGTCGTTCCACTTCAGCGTAGAGTCACCCCGGTTATCAGGCTCTCCTGTCACTTCCGTGGGTCGCTGACCTGGCCTGATACACAGAACACGCCGTATCCCGGATACGTTTCGGCTTGCGACAGAACGAAACGGAAGAACCTGGATACGGCGTGCGATTTTCAAGGATATGGACTCGGCTGCTGGGTGTCGAAAGGACGGTGATCGAGGCGGTCGAGGTCGAGGAGAGCGTGCCCGATGCTCAGGCTGCAGAGGATGTGCTGATCGTGGTGCATGCGCGCCCTGCACGTGGGCGCCGGCTGCGCTGCGGGGTCTGCGAGCGGCGTGCGGCAAGTACGACAACGGGGAGGGGCGGCGGCGGTGGCGGGCTTTGGACCTGGGCACCTTCCAGGCGGTGATCGAGGCGGATGCGCCGCGCGTGTGGTGTCCCGATCACGGCGTGACGGTGGCCTCGGTCCCGTGGGCCAGGCACGGCGCCGGGCACACTCTGCCGTTCGACGAGACGGTGGCCTGGCTGGCCACGCATTGTTCGAAGACCACGGTCACCGAGCTGATGCGGATCGGCTGGCGCACGGTCGGCAGCATCTGCGCGCGGGTGTGGGCGTCGGTGACCGAGCGGGTGGACCTGCTGGCGGGCCTGCGCCGGATCGGGATCGACGAGATCTCCTACAAGAAGCACCACAAGTACCTGACCATCGTGGTCGATCACGACACCGGGCGCCTTGTATGGGCGGCACCGGGCCGGGACGCGGACACCCTGCGGACCTTCTTCGGCCTGCTGGGCGAGGAGCGGGCAGCGAAGATCACGCACGTGACCGCGGACGCCGCCGAGTGGATCTCCACGGTCATAGCCGAGCAGTGTCCGAACTCGGTGCGGGTGATGGACCCGTTCCACACCGTGCAGTGGGCCACCGACGCCCTGGACGAGGTCCGCCGCGCCGTGTGGAACGCCGAGCGCGGCGGCAAGGGGCGTTCCACACGCGGCTCGAAGTCGCTGAAGAAGGCCCGCTTCGCGCTGTGGAAGAACCCAGAGGACCTCACCGCCGGCCAGCGCGCCCAACTCGCCTTCATCGCCAAGGCTCATCCCACCCTGCACCGCGCCTACCTGCTCAAGGAGGGCCTGCGGGTCGCCCTCAAGCAGGGCGAGAACATCGCCGAGGCGTTGTGGGACTGGGTCACCTGGCCCGGCGTTGCCGTCTGGAACCCTTCGTGAAGCTGCAGCGCTCGATCGTCAAGCACTGGGACGCCATCGTCGCGGCCGCCGAGCACGGGCTGAGCAACGGTCTCGTCGAATCCATGAACACCAAGATCCGCCTGATCACCCGCATGGCTTTCGGCTTCAAAGATCCCGCAGCGCTCATCGCGCTCGCCATGCTCAGCCTCGGCGGCCACCGGCCACACCTACCAGGCCGTCACCCTGCATGAACCCACCCACGGAAGTGAAAGTGACAGGAGAGCCGGTTATCAGCGGGGGACGTGCGCATGTCCTCCACGCAGCACTCCACCCGAACATCCCTATTAATACTCCAGCTGTAGATCGTGATCCGAGAGGGGCGTGTCGGCGAGGGACGGCCGTTATTCCAGCCACATCCCGTCGCGCATGATGACTCTCCCGCGTAGCTCCGGCTCGTCGCGCCAAGCGCGCACAGTCCTCGGGACCACGCGTACATACAGAAAGGAACCGTTCCTAGTCAGTGAGCAGGAGTGAGTCTTGTACCCAGTCCTGGTCAACTGGCGCATCCCGAACGGTGGTGGATGCACTGGTCTCCCGCG
>NZ_JBSFJX010000126.1:0-23435 GCF_053598275.1 Streptomyces sp. NPDC001156
TGGGCCGCGCTGACCTTCGTAAGCATGGTCAGGGTGCGGAGCACGGCCGGGGTGACGCGTCCGCCCACGTTGCGGATCGCCGTCACCTCGCCGAGATCGAGCCCGAGCACGTGGCTCGGATCGACACGGGAGTCGACGCACCCGATGACCATCAGCTGGCCGCTGCCCAGGATGTGCAGGCCCTCATGCGCGCCACGGGCGGCGAACGCGGCGTTCCGGCTGACCAGATCCTCTGTATTGATCATTTTGTTTCCTCAACGGTGCTGTGGGTGCCGAATATATAGGAGCATATACTCCTATACATGGGATGCAAACACCACGAAGGGGGAATTTCATCTCGTCCGGCATCCTGACCATGGTCTTCGCGGTGTACGCGCTGTCCCTGCTGCTCGCGCTGATCACCGCGGGGGGCCCGCCCAACTTCCTGGGCCGCCAGCCTGTGCTGATCGACTCGGTGCTGCTCGAGGCCGCATCGATGTTGCTGTTCACCGAGGCCCGCGGGGTCGGCTGGCTGCTCGCCGCGCGCGCCGTCCAGGGCCTGGCCACCGGCGCCGCGCGTGCCGGTGTTCGCGCTGCTGCTGACTGGCTTCCTGGCCGCAGCGGTGGCGCTGGCGCTGATACCCGAAACTGCCGAGCCCCGCTCGGGGGCGCTCGCCTCACTCCAGCCTCGTGCCCAGGTGCCGCACCAGGCCCGGACGGCGTTCGTGGCCGCCCTGCCCGGCCTGGTCGCGGTCTTTGCTCTCGGCGGCCTCTACCTCGCCATCGCCCCCTCACTCGCGGTCGGCGTGCTGCACACCACCCACCACCTCAACGCTCCGCGTTGCGGTGGGCGCCGTGATCGGCCTCACCGTGAACGTCCCGCCTGGGACGGCGATTGTCACCGCTGCCGCTGGATGGCAGGGCACCGTGCACATCCATAGGTAACACGGCTCCACGTGCGACGCGTCTGGCCCCGCCGCCCGTGGGACGTCTGGGAGAAGATCTCATGCGGAGGCTTGCGAGGCTGGCGTCAGCCATCCACCTCCAACGGCATGGGATCCCGGAGCCGGGGGCCAAACGAGGGGCCAAACGTGGCAGTCGAACCATGACCGTCTCGAATTGAAGTGGACGGTGCCGTGGACGGCGATCACAGCGTTCAGTAGAGCGCGGTGCCGCGGGCCTGGGCGCGGAACTGGACCGGGGTTCGTCCGTCCCGTCGTCGGAAGAACTTGGTGAAGTCGGTTGCTTCCGTGAAGCCCAGCTGTGCACCGATGGTGATCGATGGTGCGTCGGTGTGGACGAGGAGGCGTCTGGCCTCCAGGAGAATGCGCGCGTCCAGGTACTGCTTCGCGGTGTGGCCCGTCGCTTCGGCGCAGGCACGGGTGAGCGTGCGCACGCTGTAGCCGAGGTCCGTCGCGTAGTCCGCCACGCGGTGCCTACGGGCGAAGTCCCGCTCCACGGCCGCGTGGAAGCGGTGGAAGGCGTCGCCACCCGCGGCCGGGGACGGAGAGGAAGGGTGGACGCCGGACAGTTGTAGCAGGAGTACGGCCAGCAGGTGCCGCAGCACCTCGACATGCGCTTCCAGTGACAATGAGCCCAGGTCGTCGTACTGCGAAGTGAGGTGGCGCAGTGCGAGGTTCACCGCTCGGGCGTGCGGCCCTTCGGGGCGTAGCGGGGAGGCGTCCAGTGGCGGTTCCGTCGGGAGGAAGCCGGGCTGCCAGAGGATGTGGGTGCCCTGTGCCCGGGCGAGCCCCTCGGCGGAGTGCTGGAGCACCTGGCCCGCGCGCACCCAGAGCCATTGGCCTGCGTCCAGGGTGTGGCGCGTGAAGTCCACCGTGTGTTCCAGCGTGCCGGTGCGGACGTGGACGAGGCGGTGGAAGGACGGCCTGATGGGGGCGCCCAGTTCGATACCGCGGCGCCGGACGCGGTCTCGCAGCTCCGTGAAGGGCAGCACGTCCATGCCGATCGGCGCCCCCAGTGAGGGCCGGTACGGAAGATCGATGATCGAGGCTTGACCGATTTTCCCCATGGCCAGTCGCAAGCGTACCCCTGGACCTGCGCAGGCGCCGCCTACGGTCGATCGCAGGCGACCGGAAAGGGAGACAGGGATGCGTCTGATCGTGGGAATGACCGGAGCGACCGGAGCGATCTTCGGTATCCGACTGCTGGAGGTCCTGGCGGAGCTGCCGGACGTGGAGACGCATCTGGTGCTCTCCCGCTGGGCCCGGACCACCATCGAGCTGGAGACCGGCCGCACCGCCCGCGAGGTGGCCGAGCTGGCCGACGCGGTGCACCAGCCCGAGGACCAGGGCGCCACCATCTCCTCCGGCTCGTTCCGCACGGACGGCATGGTGATCGTGCCGTGCTCGATGAAGACGCTCGCCGGCATCCGGGCCGGGTACGCCGACGGCCTGGTCGGCCGGGCCGCCGACGTGGTGCTGAAGGAGCGCCGCCGGCTCGTGCTCGTCCCCCGCGAAACGCCGCTGAGCGAGATCCACCTGGAGAACATGCTCGACCTGGCCCGCAAAGGCGTGCAGATCGTCCCGCCGATGCCGGCCTTCTACAACCACCCGGCCTCGCTGGACGACATGGTCGACCACATCACCGCCCGCATCCTCGACCAGTTCGAGCTGCCCGCACCGGCGGCCAAGCGCTGGGAAGGCATGCGCACCGCCCGCCGCACGCCCCGAGCCGCCTGAAACCGCACCACCTCTTGGAGATCCACATGCCTTACGACGACCTTCGGTCCTTCCTCGCCGTCCTGGAGAAGGAGGGCCAGCTGCTGCGCGTCACCGACGAAGTGCTGCCCGAGCCCGACCTGGCTGCCGCGGCCAACGCCGCCTGCCAGCTCGGCGAGGACGCGCCCGCCCTGTACTTCGACAACGTCAAGGGCTTCACCGACGCCCGCATCGCCCTTAACCTGCACGGCTCCTGGCGCAACCACGCCCTCGCGCTAGGACTGCCCAAGGAGACCTCGACCAAGGACCAGGTCGAGGAGTTCGCCCGCCGCTGGGACGCCTTCCCGATCGCCCCAGAACGCCGCGAGGACGCGCCCTGGCGGGAGAACACCATGGAAGGGGAGGACATCGACCTCTTCGAGGTGCTTCCTCTCTTCCGCCTCAACGAGGGCGACGGCGGCTTCTACCTGGACAAGGCCGCGGTCATCTCCCGCGCCCCGGAGGACCCGGACAATTTCGACAAGCAAAACGTCGGCGTCTACCGCATGCAGGTCGTCGGACGAAACCGCCTGGCCATCCAGCCCGTGCCAGTCCACGACCTCGCCCTGCACCTGCGCGCGGCGGAGGAGCGCGGCGAGGACCTGCCCATCGCGATCACCCTGGGCAACGACCCGATCATCAGCATCGTGGCCGGCACGCCGATGGCCTACGACCAGTCCGAATACGAGTTGGCCGGCGCCCTGCGCGGCGCCCCCGCACCGATCGCCACCGCACCGCTCACCGGTCTCGACGTGCCCTGGGGATCCGAGGTCGTCATCGAAGGCGTCATCGAGTCGCGAGTGCGTCAGTACGAAGGCCCCTTCGGCGAGTTCACCGGCCACTACTCGGGCGGCCGACGCATGCCGGTCGTCCGCATCGACCGCATCTCCTACCGCACCGCCCCGATCTTCGAATCGCTCTACCTCGGCAAGCCGTGGACCGAGATCGACTACCTCCTCGGCCCCAACACCTGCGTCCCGCTGCTCAACCAACTGCGCGCGGAGTTCCCCGAGGTCCAGGCCGTCAATGCCATGTACACCCACGGCCTGCTGGTCATCATCTCGCTCAAGCAGCGCTACGGCGGCTTCGCCAAGGCGGTCGGCATGCGCGCGATGACCACCCCGCACGGACTCGGCTTCGTCAGCCAGGTGATCCTCGTCGACGAGGACGTGGACCCCTTCAACCTGCCACAGGTGATGTGGGCCCAGTCCGCCAAGGTCAACCCCCGCGAGGACGTCGTCATCATCCCCCACCTGTCGGTCGTGCCGCTGGCCCCGGCCGGCGAGCCGTCCGGGATGACCAGCAAGATGATCATCGACGCCACCACCCCCGTCGCACCGGACGTTCGGGGCAACTTCGAAACCCCCGTCAAGGACGTGCCCGAGGCCAAGGAATGGGCCACCCGTCTGCGGACCCTCCTCGCGACACGCTGACCCCAACTCCCGCCCGCCACCACGAACACCGACAAGCCCAGGAACCGACCATGATCTGCCCCCGCTGCGCCCACGACACCGTCGAAACCATCACCATCTCACCCGTCCCCGGCATCTGGGACGTGCTGCAGTGCACACGTTGCCTGTACATGTGGCGAACCAGTGAGCCTGCCTCCCGGACCAGCCGCGACGCTTACCCGCAGGAGTTCCGGGTCACCGCCGAGGACATCGACCGAGCCACCGAGGTCCCCACCGTGCCGCCACTGCGCACCACTGCCTGAGCACCGGGGGTCGAACCTCGGAGCACGTCAGGCAGTTCGTGCAAGTCCGTGGTCTGGGAGGCCGACCGGGGCCCGGCTGAGAGCCTGGCTCAGCTGAGCCGGCCGCCGATCCTGGCGGTCCGAACCAGGGGCCATGATCACTCGCGCCGAGGCAGCTCCAGCCCAAAGCCGCTACGCCGCCCTTGTATGACGCTGCATCACCGAAGAGCGGTCTTGCCGAGGAGTCCGCATAGAGGGTTCGTGAGGACGCGGGCGCCGTCATGTGCGTCGGATGACCAGCACGGCCACGTCGTCGAGGTGGTCGACCGCGACCGCGGCGTCGAGGATGCGGTCGGCGGTCTCGTCGGCGTTCAGTCCGTCGTGGACGGCTTGGGCGGCCAGGGTTCCGGTTCGTTCCAGTCCGGCTTCCAGCGTGAGGGCGGGTCCTTCGACCAGGCCGTCGGTGACCATGACCAGCGCGCTGTCCTCGTCCAGGGTGAAGGTCTCCCCGCGGTACTCGGTGCCGGGCACGACTCCCAGGACTGGCCCCCCCGGCAGCTCGAGTACATCGTGGCTGCCGTCCCTGTGCGCGCACAGCACCGGCACGTGGCCGGCGCTGGTGCCGGTGACCCGTCCGTCGTGCGGGTCGACACGCAGGATGGTGCAGCTGGCGAATCGTGCGGGGTCCATCGTGAGGAGCAGCTTGTTGGTGCGGGTCAGCACGGTTTCCGGATCCGGTTCCTGGTCGGCGATCGCACGCAGGAACGAGCGGACCTGTCCCATGCAGGCGGCGGCGTCCACGTCGTGCCCCTGGACGTCGCCGATCTCCATGGCGATCGCGCCGTCGGGCAGCATGAAGGCGTCGTACCAGTCTCCGCCGATGTCCAGCCCGTCCCGGCTGGGCCGGTAGCGGGCGGCGACCTCCAGGCCCGGGAGGTGCTCGGGCAGTGTGGGGAGCATGGTCTGTTGCAGCGCGGTGGCCAGCTCGACGCGTGCCTGTTGCAGTCTGATGCGTCGTAGTGCCTGGCCGGCCAGGTCGGCCAGCGTACCCATGAGGGTCCGCTCGTCCCGGGTCGGCTGGTATCCGCTGTGGTAGGTCACCAGCCACGCCCCGAGCGGCAGAGTGACGCTCTCTGCCCTGGGCCGTCTCTGGGCCGTCCAAGGTCACCCGGCGCCAACCAACAACGACAGAAGCCCACGGCATCTGAGCTGGTCAGGGCCGTGGGCTTCATCAGGACCGCTGGTCAGCGGAAGGGCTGATCAGTAGATCCGGTTCAGCGGCATAGCCCCATGACGGTGTCGTCGAAGTCGGGAAACTCCTGTGCGGCCTGCGCGATGATCGCCGGTGCCGATGCTTGGCAGCCCGGGGCGTACTGCTGCGCGATGGCTGCCAGCTCCTCATTGGTCTGAGGAGCCCAATCGGGCTCGGGCTCGTGCGAGGTGGCGGCCGCCCAGGGGCCGAAACCGTCAGCCAGGAGCCACAGGAACGCACCGAGGTCGCGGGCAACGACTCCGGTCTCCCCTTCGGAGCCCAGAAAGACCACGGGCTGCTTCGCCAACTCCCGACCCGGGTGGACCAGCCAGAACGCCGCGCACCCACCGGTGCCGTCTTGGCCGAAGACTCGGAAGGCGTCGCCATCCAGGGCGCCGTTGCCTGTCCACGCACGGAACCAGTCCGTCGTCGCGTCGGCGCTCAGGAAGGACTCATAGGGTTCGAAGTCCACACCGTCCTCGCCGATACAGTCGAGCCGAACCGCCATGGCAGCGGCGAGCGCGGCGGGGAACTGACGGTCCTCCTGCGGGATCATGCGCGCAGAGTAGCGATCACCCTGGGCTCGGCAGCACTGCTCGTCGCACGACTGCCTGTGACATCTGGCATCCACCGCTGACTGGAGGATGGTGATGTCGCCGTCCGAGGGGTCTGACCCACCATCTGACCGACGCATGCTGTCCTGTCGTCTGGGGGCTGAGGCTCCACCGACCGTGGGTAAGCCACCGGACCGGTCAATGGCTTTCCGCTTCCAAGCCCTCGTAGCTCTCGAACCAATGGGTATCGAAGTCACGGGCGGTCGAGAAGGGCTGCCGCGGGTCGGTGAGCAGACGGTAGACGTACTCCGCGGTCGAGCCGTCGAACCGGTACCAGGTGCCGTGGTCCTCCATCGTCGTGAGGATGGGCCATCTGTCCGGATCGGGTCCTTCGGTGAGCCAGTAGAAGTCGTCCCGTTGCTCGGTCCCCGCCCACTGCAGTAGCCCGCCCGGGGCCGGGTACAGCTGGTACGGCTCCCACGAGTTGCCGTCGTGCGCCTCGGTCCACCGGGCCCACCACTCGTTGAACTCGACGATATCAATGCTGCCCAGCGGGCCGCCGGGCAGGAAGAGACCGAGGTAGTCGTCGAAGGCGCCGTACCCGAACCGCTCGACAAGGCGCTTGTAGTCACCGGGCAGCACGGTCCCCAGCCGGGCCTCGGCCGCCGCCCAGTTCACCACCCACGCCCGGTCTGCCGGCCATCCCGTGACGGCGACGACCCGGTCCACCCAGGAGGCACCCGCCGGTAGTCCGTCCGGCACCATATCCGGCACCTTGTCCGGTGACGGTGCGGCCCGCTCGGCGACGAGCACCACCAGCCGTACGCCGTCACCGGCACGGACCGTCCCGCAACCGATCCACCAGCTGCCGCACGTCCAGGCGCGCATTTCGGCCAGTTGTTCCCCGAAAGGTGCCAGGAGCGGCAGCCCGGTCTGCTCGGTCACCGTGGGATCGACATATCCGCCCGCGGCGAGGTTGCGTAGCTGCCCGTATCGGTCGCTGAGCTCCTTGATGAGCACGGGGAGGCTGATCTCTTCGGAAGCCGTCAGGCACACATGCCCCGCCGAGTGCCTGGCCTGGTCGCACACCAACTCCTGCCCGTCCGGCCGGACCAAGGAGTCAACGGTCGCGAGCAGTTCCTGTTTGTCCATGGCCGGACAGTGAAACACAGGCCGCGGACAACGAGCCGGACCCGGCGATCGAGCCCGTGCTGTACAGCAGCGAATGACAGCAACCACAGCAACCCGGCCCGCTCGGTGATGCCCCCGGGAGCCATGACCCGGCCGCTATGAGCGCCAGTCGGCACCAGGCTCCGCCATTGCCGCTACGTAATGACTTCACCAAGCTTCCTTGAAATCGAAACCACGCAGCTTGTTAGGCAAGCCTTACCTCCTCTAGTTTCTGGCGAGTCCCCGCACGTCAGACCAGAGAGCCCCACATGTCCAGCGCGAATATCGCTCTGCTCGGCGCCATCGCAGGCTTCACCATCTACCTCGGCCTCCCCATCGGCCGCCTGCGCACGCCCACACCCCGTCTCAAGGCGGGTCTGAACGCCGTGGCCATCGGCATCCTGGTCTTCCTCGTGTGGGACGTCCTGACCCACGCCTGGGAGCCAGTCGACGAGGCCCTGAGCAAGCACGAATGGGGCACGGTCGCCTCCGGGGGTCTCACCCTGGCGGCCGGCCTGACAATCGGGCTGGCGGGACTGGTGCACTACGACGGCTGGATGGCCCGCCGCCGGACCGCCGCCGCGCGCCACGTGGGACCCGGTGCCGCCGCCACCGCCGAGCTGGCCCCGAAGACCCGCAGCCAGGCGGGCTCGCTCACCCTGATGATCGCCACCGGCATCGGCCTGCACAACTTCGCCGAGGGCCTGGCCATCGGCAACTCCGCCGCGAAGGGCGAGCTCTCCCTCGCCGTGCTGCTGATCATCGGGTTCGGCCTGCACAACGCCACCGAAGGCTTCGGCATCGTCGCCCCCCTGGCCGCAGAGGGCGAACGGCCGTCCTGGCTCACCCTGCTGTGGCTCGGCCTGATCGGCGGCGGCCCCACCTTCCTCGGCACGCTCGTCGGCCAGCACCTCGTCAACGACACCCTTTCGATCGCCTTCCTCGGCCTCGCCGCCGGTTCGATCCTCTACGTGGTCATCGAACTTCTGGCGGTGGCACGCAAGGCCGGGTTGAAGACGCTCACCACCTGGTGCATCCTGCTCGGCCTGCTGCTCGGGTTCGCCACGGACGCCGTCGTCACGGCCGCAGGTGCCTGAATCGACCAGCAGGACGAGGGGCACACCAAGAGGTGACCGCCAATCACCTCCGACGACCGCCCGACCAGCTTCCCGGACCGTAATGGCCGTCCAGCCGATGTTCGGGACGGAACGCTGGCCAACGTTGGCGACCCTTCTCCCCTCACTCTCTGATGAAGTCCCTGACTGCAACTTCACGTCGACTTCCAGCCACTGGAATGTCAGATTCTGATTCAAGAATTGTTCAAGTGTCGGATGCTTCCTTCCGCTCGTGATCGGGTCACCTGTGACGGCTGTATCACTGCCCGTGTGGGAGGACTTGGTGTCAGCACCAACCCGTAAGAGACGATGGCTCACGATCTGCGCCATCACCGCATCCGCCGGACTCGTCGCAATACCCGCGAGTGCCACGCCCGGCACGCATCACAGCAACCCCTTCGGGACCCGTACGCTCGCGCAACTTGCCTCTGAGCGCGAGCAGTCGCCTGGTGGCATCACCCCCAAGGCGAAGGCGGACGACGGCGACGACGGCAACGAGGCCGACGAGATCGCCGAGGGCGCGGACCAGTACGCCGAGGCCCGCACCTCGCCCGGCATCGTGGCCCCGGGCGCGTACGGCGCCGCCTGGCGCAGCCTGTCCAGCCTCCCGAGCTCCGGCGGCAATTGGCGGAACGTCACCGACCTGCCGTACAACTCCGACGACCCGCGCTACCGCGACATCGACTCCAACTCCAGCGGCGGTTCGGGTTATGTCACCGGCCGCATGGCCGCCATGGCCGCCGATGACGACGGGTACGTGTACGCAGGCAGCGCGGGCGGCGGGGTCTGGCGGTCGCGGACCGGAGGTGGGCACTGGCAGCCGATCAGCGACCGGCTGCCCTCGCAGTCCACCGGCGCGCTCACGCTCGACGGGGCGGGCCGCCTGTGGCTCGGCACCGGCGAGGCGACGACCAACGCGGACGCGTACCTGGGCAGCGGCGTGTACGTCCTGTCGAACCCGCATCACGGCACCTTCTCCACCCGCAGCCGGGTCGGCGGGGACGAGCTGGAGAGCACCACCATCCACGAACTGCGCTTCGGCGGCGACAAGGTGTGGGCGGCCACCAGCGAGGGTGTGTGGAGCCACTCCACCAAGAAGCTCAGCGGCGCCTGGAAACTGGAGTTCGCGCCCAACCCCGACTACCTGCCGGGTGGTTCACAGGCCCACGACTCCTCGGCCGCGTACAAGAACATCGCCAACGACATCGCGATCGACCCGAAGGACCCCTCCAAGGTCGTCCTGGCGGTCGGCTGGCGCAGCGGCGACGACTACAACGGCTTCTACACCAAGGTGAACGGCACCTGGACGCGGATCACCAGCGGACTGGGCGACCTGCCGGCGGACCCGGACAACGTCGGTAACGTCACCTTCGCCCGCTCCGCCGACGGCTCGCGCTACTACGCGATCGACCAGTCGCCGGAGCAGCTCAACACCAACCCGGACAGCGGTCTGGAGGGCATCTACGTCTCCAAATCGGGCTCTCCCACCGGCCCGTGGACGAAGATCGCAGACTACAAGGGTCTGGCAGCCGACGGCTCGGCGCTGACCTCCAGCGGCTACATGCCGGGTGTCCAGGCCTGGTACAACCAGTTCCTGACCGTCGACCCGAGCGACCCGCAGCACGTGTACGCGGGACTCGAGGAGGTCTACGAGACCAAGGACGGCGGCAGCAACTGGTCGACCGTCGGGCCCTACTGGAACTTCGGCTTCTCCTGCTGGAGCATCGACCCCGCCAAGCAGACGGGCGACTGCAACCCGACCACCCACTCCGACCAGCACGGCGTGGCGATCGGCAGCTACCACGGCAAGAGCTTTGTGTACGTGGGCAACGACGGCGGTGCCTACA
This sequence comes from Streptomyces sp. NPDC001156, assembly GCF_053598275.1. Classification (NCBI taxonomy): domain Bacteria; kingdom Bacillati; phylum Actinomycetota; class Actinomycetes; order Kitasatosporales; family Streptomycetaceae; genus Streptomyces; species Streptomyces sp. NPDC001156. Next base: position 10,328 of record NZ_JBSFJX010000126.1, read on the forward strand.
AGCGGCCGGTCAACGGCTCCCAGGACACCTCCGGGCACGCCACCGACTGGACCTCGCTCAACGACGGCACCATCGACACCCTCCAGTACTACTCGGTGGGCATCGGCAAGGACCTGGACCACGGCGGGGTCTCCGTCACCGGTGGTCTGCAGGACAACGGGCAGTCCATCCTGCGCAGCAACGACAAGGTGATGGGCTCCAACTTCGGCGGTGACGGCGGCGACACCCTCACCGATCCCGCCAACGGCTGCAACATCGCCCAGGAGTACGTCTACCTCGCTTTGCAGGTGACCCAGAACTGCGCCGTCAACGACGGCTCCTGGATCACCGACCCCAGCAAGGCCACGTCGTACAACATCGCCCCGGCCGACAACGCCACAGGCGAGGCCCGCTTCATCGCTCCGATCGGGGCCGACCTGAAGAACAGCTCGACCTGGGTCGCGGGCGGCCGCCATGTATGGGTGCAGACCCATGGCTACGCCATCCGCAGCGGTTCGGAGTGGAAGAGCGTATACGACCTGGGCGCCGGCCGTACCGCGACGGCTGTCGCAGCTTCGGGTGGCAAGGTCTACGCGGCCTGGTGCGGCCCGTGCAACAACCAGGGCTTCGCCCGCGGCATCTCGGTCGGCAATGCTGACGGCACCGGCTGGCACGACATCTCCCTGCCCGTGGACGGCACGGTCCCCAACCGCTACCTCAGCGGCTTCGCCGTCGATCCGAAGAACGCCGACCACGTCTTCCTCGCGGTCAATGGCTTCTCCCGGCACTGGACCGAAGGCCCCGGCGCGGGCGTCGGCCACGTCTTCGAATCCAAGGACGGCGGTACGACCTGGAAGGACATCTCGGCGAACCTTCCCGACGTGCCGACCAACTCCGCGGTGGTCACGGCGAACGGCGGCCTCGCCGTCGCCACCGACCTGGGTGTCGTCTACCGCGCGCCGGGTCAGGCGAAGTGGCAGCGCGTCGGCTCTCTGCCGGCCGTCGCCGTGCTCCAGGTGAAGCTGGGCCCTGACGGCCAGACCCTGTACGCGGCCACGCACGGTCGCGGTATCTACACCATCAAGGTGCGTGACCGCGGCTGACACCCGCGTAACCGACAGCGAGTGGTGGAGGGGTGATCCCTGCTTCCGGGGTCACCCCTCCCTCGGGTACGGCACCACACTGACGTCCAGCGTGAAGGCGCCATGGGCCGCACCTGCCACGTCTGGCGCCTTCGCAAGCCCGGTGATCTTGGCCCTACCGGCCCGGGTGCCCGCACAGCGCAGCGTGGCGTAGGCGGTGCCGTCTGTATCCACCCGCCATCCGGATACAAGGACGAAAACGGGCGCGGAGCTCTGCACACCTGTCCACTGCTTGTCGTCTGCCCGAGGCTGCAGGACGAGAGACACCGCCGTCCCCGGACGCACGCACAGTTGCCGTTCGACCCTGTCACCAGGGCTGACGGCGACCTTCGCGTGCCCGGCGGCACAGCCTTGCACCGAGGTGGAGGGCGCGCCCGCCGGCACTGATGGGCTTGCGGCGGTTGGGCTCGCGGTCTCGCCCATGGACGGGCTTGCGGACGTCCGCGTCGGCGCGCCGGTCGACGGCTCCGCCAAGCGGCTCCCGGACGACCCAGGGGCTGAACCTCCATCCGTCGACAAGCTGCAGGCCGCCAGGACGACCATCCCAGCGACCATCCACCCCACGGCCCACCAACGCATCCTTCGACCTCCCAACGCGCTTGTACACACACCAGCATGCCCCCTCTCGCCGTTGAGGTCGCGGGATCACAGGACAGGGGGAGACCGGCGACAGCACCGGCGCACCACGCTGTGGCCGACTGGACCTGCGCCCGGACGCAGGCCGTGGCGCAGCAGGAACCAAATCCAATGAGGTCAGCAGCGGGTCGGCAGCGGCACCGATCCCAGCGACTCACCATGCGCATGGCTCCACGGGCACGGGTCCTACATCCTCCACGCCTCCCCCGCTATGCACAGTCGTTCGTACAATGGCGCGCTCCACCTGGACGCCAGGAACCACGCCCTCCGCAGGGCGCGTGGATCGACGGCAGACGGGATGAGAGCTGGGGAGAGCGGTGGCTTAGGGAGACTGCACCGGCGAACCAGAGCTGCCAGACCGATCTGCGCTATTTGTCCACTCGGTAAAGCTTGATATCGCTGTCGACGAAGAGGTGGACGTACCCACACCGCCAGCAGATGAGGCCAGTAGCCTTCTCATCGGCCCAACCCAACTTCAGGAACTCCATGCCGGTGCTGTTCAGCAGGACACCCCGCTCCCGGAACACGTCCCCCTTGCAGATCTGGCAAGTGATCCAGATCTCACCCAATGCTGCGCGTACCGGCTTCGCCATCGCGTGCCCCCGTCCTTACCCAATGGATGCACATGAGACTACGGGGCAGCGCGAAGCTCTCACAGCTCGCGTGAGCGCTCACTAGGTTCTTCCGTGGGATCGACCACCTGGTGACCGAGGGTACGGCAGAGCATCCCTCGGTCTCGCCACCTGTCTCATCACCTGCCGTCAGGCCCCATGCCTCTGTCAGGAGATGGCCGCGCGCTGCTCGTCAGCGTCCTCGGGCCGGACCAGGCGTCCCTACGCGGCACCTTCGACGTCCGGATGGACCTTGAGGGTCAGTTCGCCGGTGGACGCGCGGACGCGGCGTAGGAATACGCCCAACTCCGCTTTGAGCACTGGGACTCACGGGAAGTACAGCAACTGCGCCGACCGCCGACGACTGCCGTTGATCCTCACAGACCGTCTGACCAGGCGAGGAGACTTCAGCGACCACTATGCCGGTAGTTCGGGACGAAGAGGTCGTGGGTTCAAATCCGGCCACCCCGGCAGAGGAACACCAGGTCAGGGCATCTTGTGAGAAACCTGGGAGAGGATCTTGGATTTCTGTCCCCAGACGGTGCCTACCGACGTGCTCTGAGGCGATGTCTCAGGAGGTTGGTTTCACAGCCTCTTCGAATGTGAGCTGACCGGGTGCGCCATGATGGGCCCGTGGACTTTGAGCCGTACCGGGGTGAGTTGGTGGCGTACTGCTACCGGATGCTGGGCTCGTTCCATGAGGCCGAGGACCTGGTGCAGGAGACGATGCTGCGTGCCTGGAAGGCCCGCGACCGGTACGACCGTACGCGTGCGTCCGTACGGACCTGGCTGTACAGGATCGCGACCAACGCATGCCTGACCGCGTTGGAAGGGCGGGCGCGGCGGCCGTTGCCGTCCGGGCTGGGCGCGCCGAGTGAGGATTCTGGGGCGCCGCTCACTCCGGCCTTCGACATCCCCTGGCTGCAGCCGTTTCCCGACGTGCGGTTCGATGCGGAGGTACGGGCCGACATGCGGCTCGCGCTGGTAGCGGCGATGCAGGTCCTACCGCCGCGACAGCGAGCCGTGCTGGTGCTCCGCGAGGTACTAGAGTTCACCGCCGCCGAGGTCGCCGAGCAACTGGGGACCACGGCCGCGGCCGTCAACAGCGCGCTGCAACGGGCCCGTGCCGCCCTCGCGGAGGTGGGCGGCGTGGAAGAGATCACGGAGCCGGACGATCCCGAGGCACGCGCGGTGATTCAGCGGTATGTGCGGGCGTTCGAGACGGCCGACGTCCCCGCGCTCGTGCAGCTGCTCACAGATGAGGCGGTCCTGGAGATGCCGCCGGTGCCGCTGTGGTATCGGGGTAGCCGTGCCTACGGCCTGTTCATGGAGCGGGTGTTCGCGATGCGTGGGACGGGCTGGGGCATGAGACGCCTGACCGCCAACGGGCAGCCCGCGCTCGCGGCGTACGCGCCGGAGGCCGGTGGGGGGCATCGGCTGCACACACTGCAGGTCTTCACGGTCACCGGCGCCCGGGTCGCGCGCAACGTCGTGTTCGCCGATCCGAACGTGTTGGAGGCGTTCGGCCTGCCCCGGCAGATTTCTTCCGACGAGTTTCGCCAGGCGCGATGAGTGGCGCCGGTGCCGCCGGTATGTACCGGTGAGCATCGATCGAAGGGACACCCATCGTGAGCGTCATCGTCATTCAGTTCGTCACCCTGGACGGGATCGTGTCAGACCCGGACGGCTCCGGTGGAACGCCAGCCGGCGGCTGGGCGTTCCGGCATGGTCCCGAGACGGTCGCCGGGGACAAGTTCCAACTCGGAAGCACACTCGACGACGGGGTCCTGCTACTGGGGCGTACGACGTGGCAGTTGTTCTCGCGCATCTGGCCCGGGCGAGACGACCCGTTCGCTGCGCGGATGAACGCCGCGCCGAAGCTGGTCGTCTCCCGTACGGTGACCGACACCTCGACGTGGGTGAACTCTCGGGTCATCGACGGCAGCCTCATCGACGTCGTCAAGCGCGAGAAGCGCGATGTGATCATCACCGGCAGCCTGAGCGTCGTACACGCACTGATGGCCGAGGAACTGATTGATGAATACCGGCTGTTGACCTTCCCCACAATCCTCGGCACTGGCCGACGGCTTTTCCCCGACGACGGCCCGCGCACTGACCTGGAGTGCCTGTCGGCCGAGCGGGCCGGCGCCGCCGTCCTCGTGCAGTATCGGAGGGCGGCACGATGACGGTTCGCCTCCTCGCCCTCTACGAGACTCCGACCGACCCCGACACATTCGATCGGCACTACCGCGAGGTCCACATTCCACTCGGGCGCCGGCTACCCGGGCTGCGCCGTTACACGGTCAGCCGTGACGTCGCGGCCGTACGCGGCGGCGCACCGTACTATCTGGTCGCCGAGCTGGAATGGGACACGATGGACGACCTGCGGGCCGCGTTCGCCTCACCCGAGGGCCGCGCCACCGCCACCGACGCCGCCCGTCTCCAAGCGCTCACCCCAGTACGCAGCATGATCTTCACCGTGGATGACAGCGCGATGCAGACTCACAGTCCCACATGAAAGCGCTCCGGAACACGGCGCGGCACCAATCTCCCTAGACAGCATGCTTAGCGAGCGGAAGTGTGCTCAGAGAAGTAGTCCGTCGTGGCTGAGGCGGGTCGGCCCCACGGACCGCCGTGCTCTCGCGCCTCCCAGGATCTTGCGGCACACCCGACGCAGGATCCCTGGGCCGTCCGAGGTCCCCGAGGGCAAACCGGCGAGCGGCCGCGGTTGCTGTACGGCAGTGGAGGACAGCAACCTCCAAGACCGGAGCCAACTGTCAGCAACTCTCAATAGCCGGCGGACCAGTCACGGCGACGGCACCGGGGGCCTGTCCCCGAGTGGCGGACACCTCGCTGCGGCTGTGTCGGAGGGTAGCCCCCCACGAACGACTGAGGCAGAAGACGACCCAGGCATAAGCGATCAACGTCACTCGCACAGGCCTGGGCCGACTGGCCCGGCCCAGGAGCGCGTCATAGCCTGGGGTGACAACTCCAGACCCTGACCGCGGCAGCAGGCCCTCCCCCAGCAAGCGACCACACGCCCAAACCGGGCTCGTCGCCCCCTACTCAGGGGATCTCCCTCCGTCAGTCGTCCAGCACCTGTGCGGCTGCTGCCTAGCCGCTACCGGGCTTCGGTCGGGCGGCTTCGATTCCTACGTGTAACCGCCGGCACTTCAGCGCCCACGGCCGGGATCTACACGCCCTCGCTGGAGGGACCTGTCCATGCTCTCAGACACCTCTCGGCCTGTCGCAGCAACACTGCCAGTCGTCGCCGAGCACATCGGAGAAATCGCCCAACGCTTCTACAAGCACATGTTCGCCGAGCATCCCGAACTGCTGAACGGCGTCTTCAACCGCGGCAACCAGGCCCACGGACATCAGCAGAAGGCGCTGGCCGGATCGGTGGCAGCGTTCGCGAGCGGACTGGTGGAATCACCCGAACACATCCCCGAGCACCTGCTCTCGCGGATCGCGCACAAGCACGCGTTCCTCGGCATCCGTCCCGATCAGTACCAGATCGTCCACGACAACCTGATGTGGGCGATCGCCGATGTCCTGGGCGACGCGGTCACCTCGGCGGTAACCGCCGCCTGGGACGAGGTCTACTGGCTGATGGCCAACGCTCTGATCAACCAGGAACGCGGCCTCTACAGCGCGCGTGGAGTCAGGCCGGAGACGGTGTGGCGACAGCGCTCTCCCGGTCGGCCGGAGCCAGCCCTGCGCATCCCGACAGAGCGAGCGCGCGGGTAGAGCGTGGTCTCAGTTCTGGTCTCATTCGCCGGCGGTCGGGGCCGTTCACGGACGTCCGCGCCAGCCGACGGGACCACGACGGTGAACGATCGCAGACAAGGCCGGACGACGCCCCGAGCAATGTGAAGGCTGAGCCGGCAGATTTTCAGGCCGCGCCAGGGGCCGTGCCCTGACCTGCCGTTTCCCGGCCCGAGGGCGCTCCCGCCCCACACCCATCCCACCGGGAACGGCGCTGCGACCGGAGCGAAGCGCGCTCAAAGCCAAGTTCGAGAGCCAACCCGCCTGATGACGTCAGGTCACAATCGCCCGCGCCGCCTCCAAGTGCGGCAAGGACATGTCCCATACTGCCGGCACGGGGAGGGCGACCGAGGGGGAACCGGTGGGAGTTGGACGGGTCAGACGGCTGACGGCATGCGGTGTGCTCTTCCTCGCTCTCGCCGGTTGTACCAACGGGGAACACGGACGGGACGCACGGCGTCCCACCGCCCCGGTCCATTCATCGGCTCCTGCGGCGCCGACAGCGGTCGCGGGTCCAGCCCGTCCGGTGGAGGCGGCAGCAAGGCTCGGGCCGACGGACGGCGCCCTCGCGGACTGGCTCAGCACGACAAGCCTCCCCGGCGAAAGTCCCAGACCGCCTCAGGAGGCGGTGGTGGTCGTCCGCCGGAGCAGCAAGGGCACCAGGGACTTCGGGTGGATCTCGGGCGACAGCTACTGCCTCGGCTACAGCCATCAGGTTGCACACTCGATCACCTGCGGCTCCTACGACGACGACACCGGCACCCCCTCCGCCCCCGGGGCGGACTACGCCCCCGCGCGAGCGGTCGGCCGGGTGGAGTTCCCCGACCGCCTGCCGTCGCAAGACCCGCTCCACCAGTACTACTACACGCTCGCTGTGATCCTCGACGACGCTGGCCCCTTCCGCCTCACCGGAGACGAGCACCGAGGCGTCCTCTACCAGGCCAGAGCTGTAATGAAATCGGACCGCGCAGTCACATTTGTGGAGTGGGGCTACTTCGGCCCAGAGATACCGCTGCACGCCGAAATCTGCAGCACCTCGAGCCACCACTGCATCCCCGACTTCGACTGACGGCCCAGCAACCATACGGCGGCACCCGGCCCATCACATCGGCGGCCACGCAGCCATTCACTCCATCCACGAGGCCGTCCTTCTTAAGGTGCCCGGCAGCTTTACCGCCTGCCCAATCCGCGGACACGAGGGCTGGCAGGGCGCCCGACTCTGCTCCAGGCGCGCGAGGCTTGATGTCGACATGCCAGCCTGCTCAACTTATGTGGTGTCTCATGGATGGAGCAGACGCGCGCTCGTGGCTCTCTTCTCGGTCGCAACAGGAGTGCCGGTGGTGATCGTCGTCGGAGCTGTCACGGGGTGGAGCCATTCGGCGATGGGCATCCCGACGTGGGCGTCGTGGATCATCGCGGCTCTGGCGATCCTCATCGGTTTGCCGCTCGCCTGGTTCTCCACCCCGCTGGGTACCAGAAACGCAACGAGCATCCTGCTCAGGGCCTATCGCCGCGAGGGATTGGAAGTTGCCGAGCAGCTGTACCTCTCCCGGTTGGCGCCTTACCGGGCTGGCCTTCAGCTGTTCAACCTCGCACTCGCCCTCGATCGCGAGGGCGACCAGGTCGGCGCCGAAGCCGTCTACCGGCGCGCGGCGGACTGCGGCTTTCCGCCAGCCATGGTAAGTCTGGCGCACCGGCTCAGCCGACGTGGTGAAGATGAGCAGGCTCGGGAGTTGTTCCGCCGCGCAACGGAGGCCGGCGGGCGGTCAGAGCGTTGATCGACTACGCAGCCACAGGTAGCAGCGGTGTGTGTGATCAGTCGTGGCTGAACTGGCGCCTCCCAGCCAGCCTCGCGGTCAGCTCTTTTGGTCCTCGACCATGCCCATAACGAAGGGGAACGACTCCAAGAACTCGTCACGGTGTCGAGCGGGCACCGCACAACGCGACGGCCCCTGACCGCATCGCTTCCGTCTGACCAGGGTCCGCTCACCTGCGCGGTGGGTGTGGGATTTGAACCCACGATGGCTCGCGCCACGACGGTTTTCAAGATCGTTATTGGGTGGTCCGGCCCTTGACTTCCCCGCTTCCACAACACCGTGCCCGATGTCCGTCTCCTGTTTGAAGACGCCAGCCGGAGGAGCAGGGCATCCTCGCCAAGGACCGACACCGGTTGGACGGTACCGGACTCGGCCCTGACGGACTGGACCGCCCCAACTCACCGCTGCCGTACAGCGGCGAAGTACAGCAACCACCGCATCCGAAGGTGGCTGGCAACGGCCGTCGACGACCCCGCGACCAGCGTCCTGGACCGCAACGACCATCCCGCCGAGAGTGCGGGACGAAGAGGTCGCATGCCACAGCCGTGCCAGACAAGGGGGTCAACCACGATCAACAGCAGCCGGCCCCAGCTGAGATGCGCCGGTGACCTGCGAGCTCTCCGGAGCCGCGGGCCGTCCCAGGACAACCAGCAGCAGCCGCCAACGACCAACAACTACGACGGGGGCGCAGCATTCCGCCGCACCCCCGTGGTGTGTCCGGCCAGCTGGACCCAGGTATCCAGCCACATCCGCGACCGCCATGAGTCGATCGGGATCGCCGTGCCCGTGTACAGGGGCCAGAAGTCGGCGGTACGCCGCCGACTCGACAGGAGTCGTCGTGGTTCAGCGGCGAGCGAGCGCCGCCAGTTCCTTGGTGATCGTCTCGCTGTCCTGGTAGGTCAGTCCGATGCGGGCAACGTGCTTCCAGCGGACCACGCCATCGGCGTCCACAATGAACACCGAGCGCTTCAGGCCGAGACCGGGCATCTGGATCCCGTATGCCTTCACCACCGAGCGGTCGGTGTCGGCGAGCAGCGGGAAGCGCAGGTCGCGCTTGCGCGCGAAACTCTCGTGGCTGTCGAGGTCACTGAAGTTGATTCCCCACACGGTCGCCCCGAGGTCGCGAAAGCGGTCCAGGTCGGAGGCGTACGAGCAGAGCTGCTTGGTGCAGACCGAGGAGTCGTCGCCGGGGTAGAAAGCAAGCACGACTGGGGCTCCCCGCTGTGCCGACAGGGAGTACTGGCTGCGCTCGGCGGTGCCGCCGTCGCCGAGCAGGACACCCGGAAGCGTGAAGTCAGGGGCGGGGGCGCCGATCTCGGGCACTGGCATAGCGGGGTCCTTCCGTATGGGATGCGGCCCGCCGCTGCACGTCGGGCCGATGACATGACTACTGTATAGAACGTTCTTTCTCTCTGAAACCTTCTGCGTCGCCACCCACTGTCGTCAAGAACACATCGTCGGCGGAATACGGCCCGGCCCCGCCGTGCTCGGTGCGTCCTAGGGCGCGTATCGGATCGTGAGCACCGCAGCTTCCGGGGCGGGCGCCCCGTCGGAGGTGCGGGGCCCAGCGATCTGCGGCTGTGCCGTGTGGGCGCGAGCGACCGGAAGCAATGCCGCAGGCAGACAGCCGCACCCGAGGACCCCGGTTGCGTGCCCGGCGGGATGGTGTATCAGAGCACGGCGAGGCGGTCCACCAGCAGTTCCACCCTCTGCTCGGTGTCCTCCGGCAGCAGCCGTCCCGCTCGGGTCAGGGTCGCGATCCCGTGCAGGGACGCCCAGAACACCTCGGTGAACAGCCCCGAGTGGACGCCGTCCCCGGCGACCTCGCCGAGGCACTCCAGCAGGGCGGCGAAGGCATCCTTGAGCGGTTCCGGGGTGTCCTCCTGTGCGTACGCCAGGCCGCCGTCGAGCTGGAACAGGGCGTCGTAGACCGCCGGGTTGCGCTCGGCGAAGTCGAGGTAGCCGCGGGCGAGGGCGGTGACCCGGGCGCGCGGACCGTCCGCGGCGGCGGTCGCGGCCCGCAGCGCCGCGGCCATCTCGGCAGCGCCCTCGAGGGCGACAGCGCCGATGATCTCGCGCTTGCCGCGGAAGTGGCTGTAGAGGACGGGTTGGCTGTACTCGATGCGCTCGGCGAGCCGGCGCGTGGTGACCGCGTCCCAGCCCTGCTGCTCGGCGAGTTCGCGGGCCGTCGCCACGATGAGGCGCTCGCGGGCCGCCCGCTCGCGCTCCTTGCGTTCCTTTACCGACATGATTCGATCCTAGCATCGCTAGACAAGGGAGCGGCAGTAGTACTAGCGTTACCTCGACAGCTAGCAACGCTAGATATCTGGAGGGGCCGTCATGCTCAACGCACTTGAGGTCGTCACCACAGTGGTCGTCGGCCTGATGGTGGGGCTGGAGTTCGCCGTCGCCTTCGTCATCAACCGGATCCTCGACGCCCTCCCCGGCGACGCCGGCCAGCTCGGCCGAAGCCACGGCGGCCGGATGCTCGGCGCCGTGATGCCGTTCTGGTACATCGGCTCGGTCGTCCTCTGCGCGGTCTGGGCCGTCGCCGGCTGGCACCACGAGGGCACCGGCCTGGTCGTCGCCGGCGCCGCGCTGCTGATCGTCAGCGTGATCATGTCGCTGCTGGTGCTCGTCCCGATCAACAACCAGGGCAAGACGTGGACCCCCGAGAACCGGCCGGAGGACTGGAAGGAGCAGATGAACCGCTGGGACCGCTGGCACTACGTCCGCGTCGCCGTCCTCATCGGCGCCTTCACCCTGCTGGTCGCCGCCCTCACCTGAGCCCGCGGGCCGACACCGTGCTGGTGGCACACAATCCGATTCGAATCCTGCCGGGGGCACAGCCAGAAGGGCCAGCTCAGGAGGGTTTTCCTCCCGGGCCGGCCCTTAGCCATTTCATGCGCCGCGCCACACGCGTGCCACTACGTGCCCTCGGGTCGCCCCCAAGCCCGGCAGGTCCCTGGATCACCGGCGTCGTCGACTGGGCAGCGACCTCCTGGGGCCCGGCGGACCTTGATGTCGCGCACTGCTCCACCAATCTCGCACTGCTGCACGGCCCGGCGTGGGGTCTGCGGTTCGCAGAGGCGTATGAGGAGGCCGGCGGGGTGCTGGCAGCGGCCGCAAGCGAGCGGCTGTACTGGCAGGTGCTGGACGGGCTGGCGTTCTCAGAAGATGTGCAGTTGGTCGCGCAGCCATGGCGGGAGGCAGGAAGGACAGAGCTGACGACGCGAGCCGTGGAGGAGCGGCTGGATGCGTACGTCACCGCTCTGATGGACACGCTGGGCTGAGCCAAGGCGGTCCGGGGCGCGAACACGGCGGCGAACCGCCATTGCCCGTGCCCTACCTCGATTGGAACAGCGGCATCACCCGCCGTCCCCCCCCGGTGATCTGTGACAGACCCCAGTAACAAGCCTTGGGTGTGGCGAAGTCGCATTTCCAGGCGGCTGATTCGACGGCACCTCATGACGGCAACACCGGAATACGTTGCCGTATCAGGAGGACCAACCGCGCAGCATTCGGAGCAGACGGGGAAGCCTCACCTCTGACCAGCAGATCGCGCGGATGATCTCACCGAGCCGTCCCGCGTCAGAGGCCTCCTCTGTTTCCGGGCTTCACCTGCGCCATTACCCCAAGGTCCCGTCCACAGCCCGTCCACGGACCCCTGCTTACGGCCCCTTCGGACGGCATGCGGCTGCACAAACACTTCTACCGCAACCAATGCGGCAGCCGGTGAGTCCTAGCTCATAACGGGTGTGGAGGCGCCGATGGATGAGCGCAAGTCCGTGCTGAGCGACGGCCGGGATGAGTACGTCCCTCCCATTGGGTGGGGGACGCTGGCGGCCGTCGTGGCCATCGCGGTGTGGATGACAGTCGGGCCTCTTGGGCCGTTGTGGCTCTATGTTCTCGGCTGGGCGGTGGCGCTGGCTGCAGCGAACGGTGTCACCTGGCTGCTGGTACGCCGCCGGGACCGGGCTCTACCTGCACCGGGCCAACTCGTGGCGGGGCTGCTGCGGCTCGGTCCGGAATCGTGGCTGGTGGCCCCCCGCTGGGCCAAAGCCCGATTGGCCGCCGGGGGTTTCCTCATATTCGCCACCCTTGCCGGAGGCATGGGATGGAAAGCTGGTCAGGAGTACCAGATGCTGGCAAATCTCCGGGACCAGGGCCACAGGACTGATGCAACGGTAGTCGAGATCACCGGCCGGTCGGAGGAAGGCTGGGCGACCGCCGTGACCGTGCGCTTTGGCACACCGTCCGGCCCCGTGCGCGCGGATGTCGATGTCACGGTCAGCTCAGCAAGCGATGCGAAGCCAGGAACGCGCATACCCATCATCTACAACCCGGCGCGGCCCACCCAGGTCCGCCACATTGCGTACCTCGACGGACGCGACGCCGACGGAATCCGACAGGGTTCGATCGTGATCGGGCTGCTCGCGGCAGGCTTCTTGGTGGGCACTGCCAGAGAGGTGGTGCGTACCAAGCAGCAAACGGAAGCAGGCAAGACGCGAGACACCCACCGCCCAAGGACCTAGTGCCACATCAGGCATCCTGCGCCCCGTTGGAGTACCAAGCGAATACACCGGCGCCGGCAGGTACACCCACAAAGAAGCCTGCGGGGAGACCGATGTCGTGGTCAGCCAACGGCGGAAAGGCCCAGTCCACGACTGCGCCGAAAAGCATTGTCACCGTCATCGTCGCAACGAGGGCGGCCACAGTGGCGAGCCGACGACGCTGCCCCGTGCGGTACAGCTCGCCCACGGGCCCCGCCGCGAATATGGCACGGATGGCGAGGAAAAAGTGGAGTCGGGCAGCCATCCGAACGGCCAGAACACCAGGGCGACGATCCCGCAGACAGCGAGGCCATAGAGTTCCCACACGATAGTGGACACCACCAACTCCCACCGTTGGCGCCGAACCGAGCCGCTCTCGTTGCCCTTCTCATCGGCCACATCGGAAGAGTAGCCGCCATCAGGACGAATGTTGCCTGGCATGCACTCTGGACGCCCCGACGCACCTCGCGATCACCCTGTCGACCCGACAGGCCATCCACGCAGTGATGTGTCAATCCCCTCGAAACGTGGAGGACTTCCCTATGCTGCTCGGTCCTTCTGGTGCGAGCGTGACCGGGCTTCGGTGATGGTTCGTTCGAACT
>NZ_JBSFJX010000127.1:0-23125 GCF_053598275.1 Streptomyces sp. NPDC001156
GTATCGGGGGGGGCCCAGTGGCGGCGTGTTTAGTTGGGTTCCCACTGTTGGCTGCCTTGGGGGGGCACCGCGCGCCGGACGAGGACGGTGTCCTCGTCGGCGGCGTCCAGGTCGCACCAGTGGGGGGCGTAGGTGCGGCGGTCGGGTCCTTGGAAGAGGTGCAGGTGGTCGTCGTCCCAGTCCAGGACGGTCCGGATGACCTCGTGCAGGTCGCCGAGGGTGAGGGTGGGACGTACCAGGACCCGGCGCCATACACCCCAGCCGGTCAGGGAGATCTTGAGTTGGTACACGCTGGGCTGTGACTGTTCGGCGCCGCTGCGCGCCAGATGGTCGGCGAGGGCCGCGGCATCGGGGTGGTCGCTGCCGTGCAGGGCGGTCAGGCGCTCGGGTCCGGTGGCGCCGGGCAGGTCGTGGAACCGTTCGAGCAAGCGTGCCGGGTCGTCGCCGTGCCAGGCCGCGGCGCACTCGTCGACCGCCAGCCAGAGCAGGTCCTGTGGGCTGAGTGCCTGCTGCGTGGGGTCGTCGTCCCACAGTATCCGGCGGGCCGGGGGGCCGAGGACCGGGTGGGCGGTGGCTCGGTGCCACGGCTCGTCGGAATCCACGGGGAGTTGGGCGGCGAGTTGGAGGGCGAGTCTGCGCTGCGGGGTGTCCGCCTGGCCGGCTTCGGCGAGCAGGCCTTGCAGCGCGGTGTCGGGGCCCTGGACCTCGATCCATGGCCAGATCGCTGGGTAGGGGTCGCGGGGCGGGCGGCGCTGAAGCTCTCCCAGCAGGTCGGTGGTGCTCATCCGCGGTGAGATCTGTGCCGGGCGCAGTTGCTCTAGTGCCCAGCTTCCGAGCGGGGTGAGGCCGCGGTTGCTATCGGCCGCCCCCGCGTCGACGAGGAAGGTGTGGAGCTGCTCGAACTCGTGCTCTTCCTGAGTCCAGAGAAAGGAGCAGCGCCAGGACAACGGCCACTGGCCGCCGCGTGTCATCTCGAGGATGCGGGCGCTGACGCAACCCGCGTCCCCGGGGTCGTCGGCGGTGGACAGGGCGAACAGCAGGACGGCGATGCAGGTGGCGTGCTCGTCGTCGTCGCGTGGCCGTTCTGTGCCTGCGCCGAAGGGGATGGCTGCCGACAGGGCGTCGAGCCAGCGTCGCACCACGGTCTGCGGCGGCAGCTTCGGCCAGTCCAACTCCGCTGCGGCGCCGTGGCCCCGCCCGCCGTCGAGGATCACGAAACCGCCCGCGCGGGCGAAGCACCACACCATGCCGAGCTCGGGAATATCGGCGGCACGACGCACCCGGCCTGGCGTGGGGATGCCCAGTTCGGCGGCGGCCTCGGGGGCGTCGGAGGGTTTCGGCATGCCCGTCGGGGTCAGTGCCCGTCCCGGACCGAGCCAGGCGGCGAGGGTTCGGGCGCGCGAGGCCAGCCTGCAGGAGCCGGCGGCGAGCGCGAGGGCGGGGGACGGGGACGTTGACGCGGTCATCGCGGCAGCCTAACGGGCCCGCACCACGGCGGTGCGGGCGTTACCCGTCCGGTGTGACGGCGGCCCGTTCCCGCTCACGCCGTGCGCCGGGTCGCTGTCAGCCACGCCAGGTCGGCCGCGGCCTCGTCGCGTGCGTGCGCGGCACTGGTGAACAGCGTGTCGGTCTTGGTCAGCACCAGGGTATAGGGGCGCCCCTGCCGCCGGGTCTGGTGGCGCACCGGCAACTCCGCCGCGTCGATCCGGGAGTGCACGTGCCGGCGTCCGTCTTTCGCCAGCGGCCACTCCAAGGTCCGCTGCGTCCGTGAGCCGAGAAACGTCCCCAGCCTGTCGCAGAGGTCGCACCCGCACCCGGTCCATTCGATCGACCAGTCGTCTTGGTCGCGTGGCGGCGTCGCGGCGATCCGGCCGAGCCGCTCCGCGCAGTCCCGGACGATCTGGTCGAGCCCCGCCGCCCCGCGCGCGTCCGCCAGGCGCAGCGCCGGCATCAGACACTCCAGTACGGTGTCCTCGCACTCGCGCAGCGTTCCCGTGACCTCGTCGTACAGGGTGTCGTCGGCCGCTTCCAGCAGCCGCGCCAAGGGCGAGCTCAGGATCTCCAGCTGTCGCCGGCGGACATCGCGGTGCGCGGTGGTGGTCCAGAGCTGGAGCCGGCTATCCAACCAGCCCCAGGCCCCGGCGGCCAGGAGCTGTGCCACGTGCGGGCTCCCGGTGGCACGCAGCGCCCCGCACAGCCCCGGCAGCGTGGTGTCGGCCCACTCGGACAAGTCGGATCCGTACGGGTCGCGCTTCGGCCCGAACCACCCGTCGACGACGGTCCGCGTCCACTGCTCGCCGTACAGTTCGGCTGCTGCCGCCAGCCCGGCCGCGTGTTCCTGCGCCAGCAGTTCCACACGGAACGGTTCAAGCAGCATCGCCGCAGTCCCGGCGGCATCCAGGCCCACTGCCACATCCAGGGCTGCCGGAAGCAGTCCTGCCTTCGTTTCCAGCTGGGACCAAAACGGCGCGAGCGACTGTGCCGCGTCACGTGCGCCCGGCAGGTCTCCGGCGTCGATGCGGTCACGGAGGTCACGCAGGGCCCACCGGGACCCGCCCTCGGCACGCGCCGCGAACGCCCTCTCGCGCGGCCACACGACGACCGCGGCCCGCCGGTACCACCGGTCCAGTGTGTTGCCGTAGTTGCCCATGTAGCCCTCGTACTCG
Organism: Streptomyces sp. NPDC001156; assembly: GCF_053598275.1. Classification (NCBI taxonomy): domain Bacteria; kingdom Bacillati; phylum Actinomycetota; class Actinomycetes; order Kitasatosporales; family Streptomycetaceae; genus Streptomyces; species Streptomyces sp. NPDC001156. The sequence goes on from NZ_JBSFJX010000127.1 coordinate 2,667, forward strand.
GACTGGTAGGGAGTCAGGCCTGCGTTCGGGGTGGCGGCACACACCTCGTCGTCGCTGACGCGCAGCGAGATCGGTTCACCGCCGGTACCGTCCTGGCCGGTCCACCAGTCGAGGGTGATCTCGTCGTCGATCAGCTCGTTGAGTTCGTAGTCCTCGGGATCCTCGTTCGGGCCGTCGCCGGTGTCGTCGTCCTCTTCCTCTTCGTCCTCGTAGTAGTAGTCGTCGTCCCATGGGCCGCTGCCGGAGGGCAGAGCGTCCCAGGTCTCCTTCACCTCGGCGAGTGCCAGCACCGTCTCGCATTCGGCCTGCTCCGCTGCCGCGCGCAGCAGCGCGGCGCGCTCCGCGTCGGCGCCCTTGAGGCGCTGCCAGTTCAGGCCCCGCTGGGTGTACTCGTGGTCGAGGAGGAAGACCAGCCGGTTCGGCGGGGGCAGGACGCGGCGTGAGTATCGCGGGGTGACCGGCGTGCTGAAGTGCTCGGTCAGGCAGCGCGCCGGCTCGGCGGCGGGGCTGGCCTCCACGGCCGGGGAACCGGCGTCGGTGAGCAGGTTGAAGGTGAGGGTCTCCCGGTAACCGGACCTGACCGGAGTCACCTGGTGACGGCAGTCGGCGTAGAACGCGATGAGGGTCAGCTCGTCCTTCGACGCCCGGTAGGCGATGCTCTCCCCGCCGTGCTCGATGACCAGATCCCCGCCGGTGTGCGCCGAGGGCAGGGACACCACCAGGGTGCCCACCATCGCGTCGTCCTTCTCCGAGTCCTGGTGGGGGAGGAAGAACTGCCCTTTGCCGTATACCAGCATCGAGTGCAGTTCGGCACGGAGACGGGACCCGCGTGGAAGCCCGAGCTGGTCACGGAAGTGTTCCAGCGCGCTGTCGAGCAGTGTCGGCCAGCCGGTTCCGCCCAGAGTGATCTGGTCCGGGGTCAGCTCCCAGGTGTCCCGGACGCTAGGGTCGGCCAGCGTCTCCTCTCCTCGCCCGAACTTCGCCGGCCGCGCCACCGCGATCAGCTTCTGCGCCAGGGGGGCGCGGAGCGGAAGTTTCACCGGCCCGACACCGGACACCTCGAGCCGGAGCAGGTCCGCTGGTGCCGACAGCTGAGCGCTGAACGATCCGGTGGGCGCGGAGCCGCTCAGCAGCTTCGCCAGCCGTTCCCTCGCGGTCTTCGCCATGCGCCCCTCACTCCCGTCTGTCCCGCACCTGCTGGGATGTCACTCTATCGGCGGCGGGGTACCAGCCAGATGGGAACGGTCCTGACCAGCGGTTTCCCGGTTCCGGGCCTGTCTGACCCAGGGGGCGGTGATACGGGCGCGGTGCCTGCTGCTTCGCAGGCGCTGTCGGTTCGCGTGGGCCGGTCGCTCGTTTCGGTGAGCTGCATCCTTCAGTTGCGCGACAAACCGCAGCGCTGAGGCCATGCTGGCCTTGCCGCACCACAGCACGGCGTGATCCGGCGCCGTACCGGCCCTGGCCTTGGGAGACAAGCACGTGGCCCATCACGTTCCGCTGGACGTCGACGACGTGATCGAGGGCGTGGTCGATCACCTGCTGCACGTCAGTTACGACGAGCGCACGGTGCTTCGGCTGACGTCCACGGGGGACGGTGGGGAGAGCGTCACCGCGGTCGGCAAGGCGCTCTTCGGGGTCCAGCCGGGGGAGAGCCTGCGCTTGCGCGGATCGTGGGCCCACCATCCGCGTTACGGACGTCAGTTCAGGGCCGAGCGCTGTGAGCGTACGGTGCCGGCCGACGAGCGGGCGATCCGCCTCTACCTTGCCTCGGGCATGATCCGCGGGATCGGGCCGGCCTTGGCGGCGGCGATCGTGGACACCTTCCGCGAACAGACGTTGAAGGTCATCGACGCCGAGCCGGAGCGGCTGCTGGAGGTCCACAACATCGGTGAGATCCGGCTCGGCCGGATCACGGCGGCCTGGCGGGAACAGAAGGCCATCGCCGAGATCATGATGTTCCTGCAGCAGTTGGGGATCACTCCCGGACTGGCGGTGAAGATCTACACCACGTACGCCGACACCGACGACGACCCGATCGATGTCGTCCGCCGGAGCCCCTACCGGTTGTGCCGCGACGTGTATGGCGTCGGCTTCGTCAACGCAGACAAGATCGCCCTCGCCGTCGGGGTGCCCAAGCACAGTGAGGAACGGCTCCAGGCGGCGCTGCTGCACGAGCTGGACCAGGCCGGCGGCCAGGGCCACTGCCACCTGCCCGTTCGCGTCCTGCTCGCCCGCACCCGCCAGCTGCTGTCCGACGACGAGCCGGCCACCGCGGAGATCCTCGACGACGTGATCCTGCGCCACGCCCTGCAGGCGCTGTCCGGGCAGGGCGAGGTGGTCACCGAGACGCTGCCGCTGCCGGTGATGGACGGCACCGACGCGGTGGCGGACACCGAGATTGCCCTGCTCGCGCGCCGGCACCGCGACGAGAGCCAACTCGCCTGGCACGTACGCCGCCTGCTCCGCTCCTCGTCCGCCCTGGCCGACCTCGCGGACTGGGAGGAACGGCTGACCGCGCTGACCACGGCGCAGACGGCCGGGCTGACCGAGGAGCAGTACCAGGCGATCCACACCGCGCTCACCCGACCCCTCTCCGTGCTGACCGGCGGCCCGGGCTGCGGCAAGACCCACACCCTGCGCACCCTGGTGGAGGCGGCCGACGAAGCCGGGGCGGTCGTCGCCCTGGCCGCGCCGACCGGGAAGGCCGCCAAGCGCCTGGAAGAGACCTGCGGGCAGGCGGCGATGACCGTGCACCGCCTCATCCGGCCACCCGACGGGGACTCCCTCTTCGACCACGCCGGCGTCCTGGAGACCGCCGACCTGGTGGTCATTGATGAGACCTCCATGCTCGACCTCGCCCTGGCCCGCAGACTCTTCGCCGCAGTCCGCGACGGCTGCCACCTGCTGCTCGTCGGTGACATCGACCAGCTGCCCAGCGTCGGCCCTGGTCGTGTCCTGCGCGACCTGCTTGAGGTGGACGCAATCCCGCGCACCCGGCTGACCAAGGTCTTCCGGCAGCACGACGACAGCGCTGCCATCGTCATCAACGCCCACCGCATCCTGCACGGCGAACTCCCTCGAGAGGACCCCAAGGTCTTCTGGAACCGGCCCATCCCGGGCGCGGAGGACATCGCCCAGCGCGTGGTGGACTTGGTCTGCGAGCGGATGCCGAAGCACTTCTCGGTCCGCCCAGAGGACATTCAGGTCCTGTGCCCGGGCAAGAAGAACATCGCCGGCATGACCGACCTCAACCTGCGCCTCCAAGAGCGCCTCAACCCTCCGGCCGATGACAAGCCCCAGCACTATCACGGTGGGACCGCCTTCCGGGTCGGTGACCGCGTTCAGCAGATCCGCAATAATCCCCACCGCGGCGAGACGGGCGTTTTCAACGGCAGCAGTGGCACCGTCACCGCCGTCGATCTCGAATCCCACCAGCTCACCGTCTCCTTCCTGGACGGTGAGGCGGCCACGTACCCCTTCACTGACCTTGACGAGCTGGTCCACGCCTACGCGCTGACCGTCCACCGCTCCCAAGGCAGCGAATACCCGTACGTCATTGTCTCCATGGTCAGCGCCGCTGGCATGCTGCTACTCCAGCGCAACCTGCTTTACACCGCTGTCACCCGCGCCCGCGACGGAGTCATGCTCATCGGCCAGAGTGAAGCTGTTGAGCGTGCGATCGCCAACAACCGTACCCAGCACCGCAACACGGCCCTGACCCACCGCATCACTCACCCCGATGCAGCTGTACCGGCATCACGAGCCCAGGTGCCGGTCGGCCAACTTGCCTGGGACTGAACGGACACGGGAGCCATCGGTGGGCCGCACAGGCGTCATGCCCGAAAGCCGCTCTCCCCCGGGGCGTCGATCAGTTACGAGTCCTTCGCGGAATCGGTGCCCTCAAAGGTCCGGTACAGCGAGACCGGAAAGCCAGTGCCCTGATCTTTCGGATCGTGCGGGTTGGACACGGCGGTGAACAGCCAGGCGCGCGCCCACCTGGGGACATCATGTCGACCACGTGAAAGCACGAGGGCCACCTTCTCACACTTGTACAGACGCCGACGGATCCGTAGGGCCGGGAACCGCGGTCCCAGACCCTGTCCCGCGTGAAAACCCTGGTTCGGGCTGCTGATCAGGCCGTTTGTCTGCTTGCCGCAGGCTGCTTGCTGGTTCTCGTTGATGAGGCCGCCGAGTAGTTGGGTGCGGCGGACGCGGCCTCCGATGGGGATGACGGGTGCCGTGTGTCCGGTCTCTGCGGTTTGGGGAGGTCGTGGGTGAAGGGATTGGTGGGGGCGGTGCCGGTTGTAGTGGTCGGTGTAGGTGTTCAGGACGGTGCGCAGGTGTCGTTCGTTCATGATGAGGAGGCGGTCGGTGCACTCGCGGCGGACGGTGCCGACCCAGCGTTCCGCGAAGGCGTTTGCCTTCGGCGATCTCGGCGGGGGAAGTAGCACCTGCACGCCCGCGTCGGCGAGCACGGCGTCGAAGGCGTCGGAGAACTTGCCGTCCCGGTCGCGCAGGAAGAACCGGAACCGGTCCATCCGGTCTTCGAGGTCCATCATCAAGTTCCTCACCTGCTGGGTCACCCAGTCCCGGTTCGGGTGCGCGCTGATGCCGAGGACGTGCACTCGGCGCGTTGCGACCTCCATGACGAACAGCACGTACAGCCGCCGGCAGAGGGCGGTATCCACATGGAAGAAGTCGCAGGCCAGCAGTCCGGAGGCCTGGGCGCGTAGGAAGGAGGCCCAGGCGTGGTGAGTCCGCTGGGGCGCGGGCGGAATGTTGCCCTGACGCAGTACTGACCGGACGGTGGCGGCGCAGACCGTGATGCCCAACCGGGCCGGCTCTGCCTGTACTCTGCGGTGTCCCCACAGCGGGTTCTCCCGCGTGAGACGCAGGATCAGCTCCCGCGTCTCCTCCGATATCGGCGGCCGAGCGGGGCTCGTGTGGGGGTAGGTCCACTTGCCGGCGATCAGCTCTCGGTGCCAGGGCAGCAGCGTCGCTGGGGTGACGAAGAAGCTGCTCCAGCTCTGTCTGGGCAGCAGAGCGGCAGGGCCGCCGGCAGGACCCGGTCGGCCGGTTCCGACTTCGGTTTACCGGGGTGGCGTTGGAGCACAGCGAGCTGGTGCCGCAGCACCAGCAGTTCGACGTCCTTGGCAGTGTTGCCCAGCAGCCGCAGGCCTGCCAGCTCCAGCGACCTGCGCGTCAGCAGATAGATCCATGACCACCGCATGGATCTCGATCATGCCCCGGTCTACCACCGTCCCGCAGCGAAACGTCCTGATCAGGGGCCCGAACCCGGGTTTTCAGCGGGACGGGCGCTGGAGGGTGTGCGGTGGGCCGGCGGTTAGTCCAGGCTGCTCAGCAGCGTCCGGCCCTCCTCCCGGGCGGCGGCCACCGCCGGCTCTCCGAGCCCGCACAGGCGCAGGCACGACGACGCGATGGCCTCGGTGTCAGCCGCATCCGGCTCACGGGAGCGCCGTACCTGGATGACCACCTCCACCAGCTGGATCAGGAGTTCACCGAGCCGCTCGGCGGGCAGGCCGTGCGCGACGTCCTCGGTCGCCGCCAGGGCGCCCAGCGTGCCGTAGCTCGACTGCAGACGGCCCCGATCGGCCCGGAAGGCGTCGAACCGCTCGGCCCGTACTTCCGGCAGCAGATAGAGCGTGCCGATGTTGTACGGAGTGCGGGAGAGGGTGTGTACGTCCATAGCGGCCACGGCGTAGAGTGCGGCGGCCGCATCCGCTTGCTCGGGCACCAGGGCCCGGATCCGGTCCACCATTTGCAGACTGGGCCGCACGGACGTCGCCAGCAGCTCGGCGAGGATCTCCTCCTTGGTGGCGAAGTGGTAGTAGAGCGAGGCCTGCCTGATGCCGACCCGCTCGGCGATCATGCGGGTGCTGGTGCTGGTGATCCCATGGTCGACGAAGAGCGCCCCGGCGGCGTCGAGGATCTGTTCCCGGGCGGAGGTGCCGGGGTCGGACGGCGGCGTGTGCCGGGGCCTGCCTTGACGGGGACGCGTCGTCGTCATGGCCCCATCCTGCCACCAGGTGTCCGCCCTGCGGCCTCCGGTCACGCGGACGCCGTGTACGCCCGCCAGCCACCGAAGCGGGTGATGTCGGGCGCGCCCTCGACGGCGTACGGCTCGACGAGGAAGCCGCAGACCTGCCGCCCGTCGGCCAGTTCGACGGTGCCGATGGTCATCGGCGCGGGCACGGCGGCGGTGAACGCCCCGAACCCGGCAGCGGGCAGCCGCCAGATCTCGCCCTCGATGCCCGTCCGCGCGTTGCCGCCTGACGCCGTGGCGTGACCCGCCCCGGCGCCGGCGTCCCGCCCGGCCTCGGTGACCCGGAGCAGGCCGGGCTTGGGCGGCTCGGTGGCCAGGGCGTACAGCCGGTAGCCGCCTGCGGTGCGGGCCGGGCCGGTCAGGGTGCCGCCGGCCTGCACCAACTGGGCATTGAGGGGCTGACCGGTGAGGTGGGCGCCGACCACGAACAGGTCGAGCCCGGGGTTGGCGAACCGCTCGGCCAGCGCGGCCAGGGCGCGGTCCGAGAAGGCCGGTCCGGTGAACATCACGCCGAACGGCAGGCCGTCCACGAACCCGGCAGGAACGGCGAGCGAGGCGCAGTCCAGCAGGTTGGCGAAGTTGGTGAACCGTCCCAACCGGGCGTTGGCGCCGACCGGGTCGGCCGCCACCTCATCGAGGGTGGGATGCCAGGTGGTGGTCGGCGTCAGGAGAGCTGTACAGCCGTCGAGCACCGCGCGTCCGGCGGCGCCGAGCGCTGCGAGCCTGGCGGTGTCGGCGGCCCAGTCGGCGGCGGTCTTCTCCCCGCCTGCCAGCACGATGGCGGCGACGGTCGGATCGAGGTCCGTCCCGATCAGGACGCGGTGCTTCTCCAGATGCGCGCCCACGGCGGCGTACCGCTCGGCGACGAACGCGCCGCCGTACAGCAGGTCCGCGACCTGAAGCAGCGGGGTGATGTCGGTTTCGACGATCTCCGTCCCGGTGCCCGCCAAGCGGGCGACGGCGGCGTCGAAGGCTTCGCGCCAGCCGTCGGCCATGCCGTTCAGATGCTCCCCGGCCGGTACGGCGATCCGCGGGCGCGCGGGGGGCGGCGGAAGCTGGGTGCCGGTGCGGGAGAGCGGATCGGCCGGATCGGGGCCTTCGACAAACTCCGCGGCGGTGCGGGCGAGTTGCAGGTCGCGGGCGAAGACGGTCACGCAGTCGAGCGTGTAGCAGGCGGGGACCACCCCGGTCACGGGCACCAGACCCTTGGTGGGCTTGACGCCTACGATGCCGTTGAGGGCGGCGGGCACCCGCCCGGAGCCGGCCGTGTCGGTGCCGAGCGCGATGTCGGCGACGCCCAGCGCCACCGCGACGGCGGATCCGGAGGACGACCCGCCGGAGATACGGGCCGCGTCCCAGGCGTTGCGCACCGCGCCGTAGGGGCTGCGGGTGCCGACCAGGCCGGTGGCGAACTGGTCCAGGTTGGTTTTGCCGAGCACCACCACGCCGGCCGCGCGCAGCCGCGCCACCGCGGGCGCGTCGGCCTGCGGTTCGTAGGCGTACGACGGGGCGCCCGCAGTGGTGGGGAGGCCGGCCACGTCGATGTTGTCCTTGACGGCCACCACCAGGCCGGCCAGCGGCAGCGCCGGGTCGACACCGGCCGCCTCGGCGAGCACCTCCTCGCGTGGCCTGAGGTGGATCCAGATCTCGGGCCGGCCGAGGCCCTCGATCCGGTCGTAGGCGGCCTGGACGCGTGCGGTCGGTGTCATGGCGTTCATGCCCGCACCGCCGCGAGGATCTGGCCGGGGGCGACCTGCTCACCGGGCTTGACGTAGATCTCCAGCAGTGTCCCGGCGGTGGGGGCGTTCACCTTGGACTCCATTTTCATCGCCTCCAGGGAGAGGATCGCATCGCCGCTCGCGATGGTGGCGCCTGGCTCGGCGGCGATCTGCCAGACGGTGGCGGTGTACGGCGCGGTGACCGGGACCGCCCCGTCCGGCAGGGTGACGGCAGCAGCGGTGATCACGGGTTCGGGATCGTCGGCGCGGTCGAACTCTCCCGCAGCTCGCCAGCGTTGCTTCTCGGCCTCGAAGGCGGTGCTCTGCCGCCGGCGGAACGCGGCGATCGAGTCGGCCTCCGCGGCGAGGAAGGCGTTGTACTCGGCGATCGAGAAGGTGCCCTCCTCGGTCGCGAAGTCACCGCGCCCGGCGTCGGCCTCGGCCCGCAGTTCGAGCAGTTCCTCCGCGGTGACGGGATACCACTCGATGCGGTCGAAGAAGCGCAGCGCCCACGGCGAGTCCCGGAACAGGCCGCCCTTGCGGAACCGGTTCCAGATCTGCACGGTGCGGCCGACGAACTGGTAGCCGCCGGGGCCTTCCATGCCGTAGACACACAAGTAGGCGCCGCCGATGCCGACGGAGTTCTCCGCGGTCCAGGTGCGGGCCGGGTTGTACTTGGTGGTCACCAGGCGGTGCCGTGGGTCGAGCGGGGTGGCGACGGGGGCGCCGAGATAGACGTCGCCGAGGCCGAGCACCAGGTAGGAGGCGTCGAAGACGGTGCGGTAGACGTCGTCGGCGGTCCGAAGGCCGTTGACACGGCGGATGAACTCGATGTTCCACGGGCACCACGGGGCGTCGTCGCGCACCCCGGCCATGTACCGCTCGATGGCGAGCTGGGTGGCCGGGTCGTCCCAGCTGAGCGGCAGCCGCACCGTGCGGGAGGGGACCACCAGTTCGTCGCTGGGCGGGACTTCGTCCTCCAGCTCGCGCAGCAGGGCGGTGAGGTCACGGGCCTTCAGCCGCCGGGCGTCGGTGTGGATCTGAAGGGAGCGGATGCCCGGGGTGACGTCGAGGATGCCGTCGGGCGCGTGGCCGGCGAGAGTCTCCTGCAGGGCGTGGACCCGCATCCTCAGGCCGAGGTCGAGGACCATGGGGCCGTACTCGACCAGGACGTTGTCGTCGCCGTCTCGGCGGTAGGTGACGGCGGGGCGGGCAACGGTGGCCTCCAGGCGGCCGAGTACGCCGTCATCGCCGTCTCCGCCCGTGCTGATCAGCGTGGGGGAGGAGCGGCGGGCATCGAGGGCGGCTGCCTCGGCTTCCCTGACCGGTACGAAGCGGACGGTGTCGCCGGGGCGGAGCTGGCCGAGTTTCCACAGTTCGCCGCTGGCGACCACCGCGGGGCAGACGAACCCGCCGAGGGACGGACCGTCGGGGCCCAGGATGATCGGCGTGTCGCCGGTGAAGTCCAGGGCTCCCACCGCGTATGGCGTGTCGTGGATGTTGGAGGGGTGCAGGCCCGCCTCACCGCCGTCCTGGCGTGCCCACCGCGGCTTGGGCCCGATCATGCGGACGCCGGTGCGGGCCGAGTTGTGGTGCACCTTGTAGTCGGTGGCGTAGAGGGTGTCGATGTCCCCGCGGGTGAAGAACTCGGGCGCCGCGTGTGGCCCTTCGGTGACACCGATCCGCCAGTGCGAGGTGATCGCCGGCCGGCGCTCGGGCGGGGTCGGGCCGCCACCGGCCGTCGCCGAAGCTCCGGGTCGCAGCACATCCCCGGCGCGCAGCGCCCGACCGCCGTGCCCGCCGAAGCCGCCGAGGGTGAACGTCGAGGCGCTGCCCAGGTATTCGGGTACGTCGATGCCGCCCCGGACGGCCACATAGCTGCGCAGACCCGGCCCCCGGCAGGCGCCCAGCACCAGGGTGCCGCCGGCCGGGACCGTGACCGGCTCCCATAGGCCTGCCGCGCTGCCGTCCACGGTGACCGGGACGGGGGCGCCGGTGATGGCGACCACGGTGGCGGCCGAGAAGCGCAGGGCCAGCCCGCCCGCGGTGACCTCCAGGCCAGGCGCCTGGGCCGGGTTGCCGACGGCCAGATTCGCCTCGGCGAAGGAGACGGCGTCGAAGGGGCCGCTCGGCGGTACACCCACGTGCCAGTAGCCGAGCCGGCCCGGAAGGTCCTGGACGGTGGTCATCGCGCCCGGCACCAGGACGTCGACGCGCGGCTCGGGGTCGACGGTGGTGGCGAGCGTGCTGGTGCTGTGCACCGCCTCGCGCACCTCGCCCCGCACGGCCAGCTCGCGCAGCAGGCCCAGGTTGGTGACGATGCCGTCGATCCGGCTTGCGGCCAGGGCCTGGCCGAGCACGTCGAACGCGGCGTCCCGGGTGGGGCCCCTCGCGATCACCTTGGCGAGCATGGGGTCGTAGTACGGCGAGACCTCCAGACCGGTTTCGGCAAAGCCGTCGACGCGCACGCCGCGCATGTTGTCGGCGCCCTGGCCGGGGAAGGCCGCTCGGGTGATCAGGCCCGAGGACGGCAGCGAGTCCTTGCCGGGGTCCTCGGCGTAGACGCGAGCCTCCACGGCATGCCCGGCGGGCGTCCACTCCCGCTCGAACACCGCGTCCTCGACCCAGCCGTCGCGGGCCAGGACGAGCATCAGTTCGACGAGGTCGACGCCGTACGCCTCCTCGGTCACCGGATGCTCGACCTGGAGACGGGTGTTGACCTCCAGGAACGCGGCCTCCTCGCGCACGGGGTCGTAGACGAACTCCACCGTCCCCGCGCCCCGGTAGCCGACGGAGGCGAGCAGCCGCCGCGAGGAGTCGTGCAGCAGTGCCCGCACATGAGGAGGCAGGGCCGGGGCCGGGGCCTCCTCGACGACCTTCTGGTTGCGGCGTTGCAACGAGCAGTCCCGGTCGCCGAAGACGGCGATCCGGCCGGTGCCGTCGCCGAAGACCTGCACCTCGACATGGCGGGCGGGGCGCACGAGGCGCTCCAGGAACACCCCGGCGGACCCGAAGTTGGACTCTGCGAGCGCCGCGACGCGGGCGAATGCCTCGCGCACCTCGTCGGCGGTGGCGCAGGCCTGCATGCCGATGCCGCCGCCACCGCCGGTGGCCTTGACCATCACGGGCAGCCCGATCGACCCGGCCGCGGTGACAGCCTCCTCGGCGCTTGCCAGTAGTTGCGTCCCGGCCAGCAGCGGCACGCCGGCGGCCTTGGCCAAGGCGCGTGCGGTGTGCTTCTCACCGAAGGCGGTGATCTGGTCGGCGGTCGGTCCCGCGAAACGCAGACCGGCCTCCTCGACGGCACGGGCGAAGACGGTGTTCTCGGAGAGGAAGCCGTAGCCGGGGTGGATGATGCCCGCGCCCTGGGCGAGCGCGGCCTCGATGATTGCCTCGCCGCGCAGATACGACGCGCGGGCGGGCGCCGGACCGAGGCGGACCGCGTGGTCGGCTTCGCGGACGTGCGGGGCGGCCCGGTCGGCGTCGGAGAAGACGGCGACGGTGCCCAGGCCCATCTTCCGGGCGGTGCGGATCACACGGCGGGCTATCTCACCGCGGTTGGCGACGAGAACGGCGGTGGGGCGGATCACGCGCCCTCCTTCGCGGTGCGGGCGGCGTGTGCGGACCGTGAGTCACCGGCGACCGGTGCCGGCTCCACGACGATCATCCGCAGCGGAGTGGGGTTGAAGTCGTTGCACGGGTTGTTCATCTGCGGGCAGTTGGACACCATCACCAACACATCCGTCTCGGCGCGCACCGCAACCCGACGGCCCGGCGCCGACATGCCGTCCACGATGCCGAGCGCGCCGTCCGCCTCGACGGGCACGTTCATGAACCAGTTGAGATTGGAGACGATGTCCCGCACCCCGAGTCCACGCCGGCCGGCCTCGGCGAGGAAGTTCTCACGGCAGCCGTGCTGGAACATCACATGATGGCCGTAGCGCAGGGTGTTGGACTCCTTGCCGCACGCGCCGCCGATGGTGTCCTGGCGGTCGACCTCGTTGGCGACGACGGTCATCAACGGGCGGCCCTCGCTGCTGCGCAGCACGGTGCCGGTGCGCACATAGGCGTTGCCCTGCCAGGCCAGCGTGTCGGGGACGCTGTAGCGTTCCTCGGGATCGTCCGCGTTGTAGAGCAGACAGTCGGCCGACTGGTTGCCGCCGACGTCGACGATCGTCAGGACGTGCCCCGTCCGCACCACCGCCGACCAGGGCGCGTTGGGGGCCACCGTCTCGTTCAGGACGACGGCGCCCTCGACCAGACTCGCTCCCCGGTCCAGGGGAGAGCCCTCCGCGTACACGGCGCCCACGGGGACGGTGGAGGCGACCGTGCCGCCGGCGGCGGTCGGGTAGTTGACGGGCCTGGTCTCGGTCCGCGTGCTCGCCATGTCACAGCCCCCGGGCTTCGCAGTAGTCGACGGTGTTGAGGTAGGCCCGGTGCAGTTCCGGAGTGGCGGTGAACCGCGGCTCGCCGGGGCCGGTCGGGGCACCGCGCCAGGCGTGCACCCGCAGTGGGCCGACCACATAGCCGGGACGAGGGTCCAGCGGATGGGCGACATTGGCGACCAGCACCAACAGGGGCATCTCCGCGACGAGTTCGACATGCGTGCCCGCCCCCGCGCTGCCCTGCCAGGCCAGGGTGCCGTCCGCTTCGACGCGCACGCCCTGGAAGAAGGACAGGCTGGGTGGCAGGTCGCGCCGGCTCAGACCGTGCTTGGCGGCCGCTTTGAGGAAGAGCCCGCGGCCGGACGGCGACGGCCCCTCGGGGCGGGCGTCACCGTACTTACGCTCGTTCCAGGCGTCGGTGGTGGTGCCGCAGAAGGCGTCGTGCCGGGAGGAGGAGTCAGCGCTGACCACCGCCAGGATCCGGCCGTCGCCGGACAGCAGCGGATGGTCCTGGCCCGGATAGGCCTGCCAGGGTACCTTCTGGGTGTCGGCGACGTTGAGCCGCTCCACCGGCTCCAGGGCGTTGAAGAGCAGCAGGTGGGCGCAGGCGTCACCGCTCGGGTCGTCGAAGCGCAGCCGTGTGCCGCGGGCAAGGATTTTGTGTGTGTAGCCGCCAGGCGCCACCGTCTCCGCCCATACCAAGGCGGTCGCGTCCACCCCCGGCGGGCAGTACGGGCTGTCCGACGCCGGCAGGAACGGCATCCACGCGCCGACCTGGCCGCCCTGGGCGCGGGCGTCGTCGCGGGCACTGTGGACACTGTCGGTCAGGTGCAGATCACGGGCGCGCGTGGGCGTCTGCCCGGTCGGGTAGCGGCCGTGTGGCGGCACGGCGGTCGAGCTCTCGGTGGTGGTCATGGATGTCCCGTCGTCCCTTCGTCGGTACGTCATCGGTGCGTCCGCTCGTGTCACACGGGCCCTCAGGCGGGCTCGGCGACGGCCTGCGCGTCGAGGGTCGGTTCGGTGTGCGTGTGCGGTACGTGCCTCAGCTCGATACGGCGGTGCAGCCGGCGGGCTTGGAAGTAGCCGGCACCGGCGGCCAGGCTGAGCCCGATGAACAGCAGGGCGCTCCACCGCAGCCACCACGTGCCGCCGGTGAGGTCGTAGATCTCTGCACGGGGCCAGATCAGGTTGACCGTCATACCGGCCTGGTAGAGCACGGCGAGCGCGTTGACCGCCGCTCCCCATCGGCCCAGCGAGAACAAGGGCCGGCCGGTCTCGTCGACGCCCACCGGCAGCCCGCCGCTGCCCCGCTGCCGGATCCGGGTGACCAGCAGCGGCACCGTCACGCCCAGATAGGCCAGGTACAGCAGGGCGATGCAGAGGCTGGAGAGGGCGGTGAAGATCGCCGACTGGCGGATGTTGACCACGAGCGCGATCGCGGCGCCGACGCCCACCACGATCGACGTGGTGATCGGCGTACCGGTGCGGGCCGATACCTTGCCGAGGTGCCGGTGGAAGGGCAGGGCGCCTTCGCGGGCCATGGAGTACATCATCCGCGCCCCGGAGGTCTGCACAGCCAGGGTGCAGGCGAACACCGCGACCGCCACGCAACACAGCAGCAGTCGGCCCAGAACCCCGCCGAGCCGGTCGGTGAGCACCCAGGACAGACCACCGGCGGCCAGTTGTCCGTCGGTCAGACTTCCCGCAGCCATCAGCCCCGAGACGATCAGCAACGCGCCCCCGACACCCGAGGTGATCAGCGCCCGCAGGATGGTCCGGGGAGTGGTCCGGCGCGGGCTGTGGGTCTCCTCCGCCAGCTCGCCCGCCGAGTCGAAGCCGACCATCACGTACGCTGCCATCAGCGAGGATGCGAGAAAGGCCCCGAAGTAGCCGCCGTGGCCGGCCCAGCCGGTGGGGTGGGCCACCACCTGCGGACCCCGCTCGGGCAGGAAGAACAGGATCAGCACCAGTGCGAGCACGCCGATGATCTCGACCGTGACGCCGAAGCTGGTGGCGGCGGCCATCTGGCGGATGCCCAGGATGTTCACCACCGTGGTGATGACCAGCAGGACGCATCCCAGCAGGACTGCGTTCTGCGCGCCGGTCGGGGAGCCCACCGACGGATCGGCGCCCGGACCGCCGACGATCTGGAACCCGGACCAGATGCCCGGCAGTACCGCCTGTGCCGCGATCGCGGCCGCCGCGACCGTGAGGATCTGCCCGATGATCATGATCCAGCCGACAAACCAGCCCGTCGTGGTGCCGGCCAGCCGGCTCGACCACTGGTAGATCGCCCCGGATATGGGCCAGCGCGCGGCCAGTTCGGCGAAACACAGCGCGACCAGCAGTTGGCCCGCGAAGACCAGCGGCCACGTCCAGAAGAACGCCGCGCCGCCGAGACTGAAGCCCAGCCCGAACAGCTGGAAGACGGTGGTGAGGATCGACACGAAGGAGAACCCCGCGGCGAACGACGCGAAGCCGCCTACGCCGCGGCGGAGTTCCTGCTGGTAGCCGAAGAGGGCGTGGCCGGTCGTGCCACCGCCGCCAGGGTCCTGCGCAAGGGGGAGTTCGGGCCGGCTCATCGCCGCACCTCCGATCGGTCGACAGATACCTGTCGCTTGATAGGTATTGCGATCGTCGGCCGGACCGGTCTCACACCCGAGTCTGGGAAGTTAACTTCGTGTATCCGCGGGCCTGCCTCGGAGATGACTGCGTGCCAGCACTCTGCGGTGTCCCCACAGCGGACCCTCCCGCGCGAGACGCGGGATCGGCTCCCGCGTCTCCTCCGATTTCGGCGGCCGACCGGGGCTCTTGTGTGTGGGGGCCCTTGCCGGCGATCAGCTCTCGGTGCCGGCGCAGCAGCCTCGCTGGGGTGACGAAGAAGCTGCTCCAGCTCTGTCTGGGCAGCAGACGCGACAGGGCCGCCAGCAGGTCCCGGTCGGCCGGTTCCAACCTCGGTTCACCGAGCAGGCGTTGGAGCACCGCGAGCTGCTGCCGCAGCACCAGCAGTTCGACGTCCTTGGCGGCGTTGCCCGGCAGTCGCAGGCCCGCCGGCTCCAGCGACCCGCGCGTCAGCGGACAGATCCATGACCACCGCATGGATCTCGATCACGCCCAGGTCCATCACCGTCCCGCAGAGAAACGTCCTGATCAGGGACCCGAACTCGGGTTTTCACGCGGGACAGGCACGCTCGGCTGGCCGGATGCGACTGGGCCCCGGCCATTGCCGTTCGGGGCCTTGCTCTTGAGTGCGGCGCGGGCGAGCCGCCGGTTGTCCGTCCCCTGGCGCGGCCGCATGATAGGGACGAAGGCAGCCTCTGCCCCTACGACCCGTCCGGGGTTGCGATCGGCCTCAAGCCGTCCGGCGGGTCGGGGGTCCTGGCTCTGACGGACCAGCACTTGGACGTGGTGGGCACGTTCACTTCGGGTGCGACGGCGCTGGCGGGCTCGGTGTCGTACTCGCCGCTGGGCAAGGTGGTCTCCCCGACCGACACGGTCATGGGCCGCCTCGGCTTCCAGTCGGGTTGGACGGAGCCGGGTTCGGGTGACGTGGGTACGGCGTCGCGCTGGCACGACCCGAACACGGGTCAGTTCCTGACAGGGACAGTGTGTCGCTGGATGCGGTGCCGAACTCGGTATCGGCGAATCCGTTCGCCTATGTCGACGACAATCCGATGGCGGGTATGGACGAGTCGGGCAACTGTTCCTGGTACGACGTGGTGTGCGGGGTGAAGAGCGTCGCGCAGCATGTGTCCCATGCCTGGCACGCGGTGAAGCGTGCGGCGACGCATCTGTACCACCTGGCCAGGGCCGCGGTGCATCACGCGATCGCCCGGATCAAGCACGTGGCGCGCAAGGTCGTGCACTACGTGCGGGATGTGTACCGGGCGACGGTGCGCTACACGCGGCACGTCTACCACTGGGCGGTCAGACACGTCAGACGGATCTATCACCGGGTCGTGCATGCGGTGCACTCGGCGTATCACAGGATCTCGCGGGTGGCGCACCGGGTGGTGCACGCGGTCAAGGCGGTGGCGCACAAGATCGCGCATGTGGTGAAGAAGGCCGCGCATGCGGTCGCCCATGCGGCGCGGACGGCGTATCACGCGACGGTGTCGGCGTTGAAGACGGTCGCGAAGTTCGTCAAGCACCATGCGGCGGCGATCACTTCGATGGTGGTGTTGACGGCGGTGTTCGCGGGTCGTGAGGCGGCGACGTGAGGTGTTGGCACGGTCGGCTGCGCGGCGATGGCGGTGCGGCCGGCTCTCTGGTGGAGCAGGGCTTCAAGTGCGCGGAGGACGGCGGCGACGACTGCAGCGCGTCCGCGTTCGCCTCCTCGGCGGTCACGGGCGCGGTCACGGGTGCGCTGGGCGGCGCGCTGGGTGTGGTCGGGGCCCTGGCCGCTACCACTGTCGCTGTGTGTAGCCTCATCCGCCGCGCCTGGTACACCCACCGCTGGGACACCCGACCCGCCAGCCTCGCATCCGATAACTGCAGCCACTACCCACTGGCGGACGCTCCAAGCTCGACCACAAGTGTTCATATTTGAATCATGCACGATTTGAATGATGTTCTTAATTTGAACACTTAACTTCCCGCCATGCTGCACTTGACGGTCTGGCGCCGGCATATGCCCTCATGGGTACGGAACATCTGGCGAGAGGTCGTGGCCTTTGGTCTCGTCGGCGCCGTCGCGTTCGTGGTGGAGACCTCGAGCTTCAACTTCCTGATCTTCGGTTCGCCGGACCACGGCGGGCCGTTGGGCTCCACACCGGTCCTCGCCTCCGCGATCGCCACGCTCCTGGCCATGGTGGTCAGCTGGCTGGGCAATCGCTACTGGACCTATCGGGACCGCAGGGGAGCGGTCGACCGGCGCGAGGTCGCCTGGTTCATCGCCGTCAACCTGGCCGGGCTGGCGGTCACCGCCTTCCCTGTCTACGTCGCGCACGAAGTGTTCGGACTGTCCTCCCCGTTGAGCGACAACGCGGCCCGCCTGGTGGGCTGGGCGGCGGCGACGCTGATGCGGTTCGCCGCGTACCGCACCCTCGTCTTCACCGCATACCGAGAGGACTCCCTGGACATGCCCGCGACGACCGACCGTTGGCGTACGATCTTCCGTGCCATCCGGCCGGACGACCTGCTCTGGCCCTGCTTCCTGGCCGTGGTGGCCGCGATCTGCGGGTGGGCCGTCTCCGTCGCGTTCCACCCCGGCTTCCTCAGCCCGGACAGCCTTTCGCAGCTGGCGCAGGCACAGGGGAAGCAGCCGGTGACCGACTGGCACCCGCCAATCATGGCTCTGTTCTGGCGCATGCTCATCGACATCACCGGCGCGCTGTCGGCGATGGCCGCGCTCCAGGCCGCCGTGCTGTGGGGCACCCTCTGGGTGCTCGCGGTCGTGCTGTGGCGTCGGACCGGCAGCCGCCCCTTGTCGTTGCTGATGCTCGGCTTCGGCCTCGCCCCGCATGTCCTTACCTTCACAGGGGTGGTGTGGAAGGACGTGCACATGGCATACACGCTGCTGGCCGCGTGCGCGATCGCGCTCGTCGCGCGAGAGCTGCCGGAGGGACGGGAGCGGGCCCGTTGGGGATTGCTGGTCCTCGGCATGCTCTTCCTCACCTACGCGATGCTGGTGCGCAAGAACGGGCTCCCGGCCGTCGTACCGATCTTCCTGCTGCTGATGTTCGCGCTCTGGCCGCGTCCCGGGCGGCGCCGCTGGCTGGTCGCCGCGGGGTCACTGCTGGCGCTCGCCGCCGTCGGCAGCCTGGGGGTGTCCTCGGCCGCCCATCCGCTCGCGGTGCGCCAGTACGCGCAGATACCCCTCGACGACGTGGTTCACGTACTCACCCCTCAGCAGGTGCGCTCCGCCGCGACGAAGGCCGGGGCGACCCCGGAGTTCACCGACGACCTGGTGGCGACCGCGCGGACTTGCCAACGCAAGGACATTGTCTGGGACGCCTACTTCGCCTGCTACCCGCACAAGCCGGGTGATCGGGCTGGCTTCGAGGCCGACCAGGCCGACGTCCTGCTCAAGATGTGGACACAGCAGATGCCGCACCACGCAACCGGCTACGTCGAGTACCGCTCCCGTACCTTCGCCCGGCTGCTGTTCCAGGGCAATCTCCAGTACCTCGGCGGTGACTCCGCCGTCATGCCGAAGGACGTCCGGGTCAACAAGACACTGGACGCGGCCATGAAGTCCTATGTGATGGGCTTCGACCGCGACTTCCCCTGGCTGTTCCAGGGCTGGTTCTGGCTGGTGGTCTCGCTGGTGCTGGCACTGCGCCGCCGCTGGGCCGGCCCGTGGTCGCGGGAGCTGCGGCTGCTCGGCGTGAGTGGTGTCATCTACATCGCCACCTACCTGCCCACCGCCCCTTCGGCCAACTACCGTTACGTGTACTGGCCGGCGATCGCCGGCACCTTCGGGATACTGCTGGCGGTGAGCGGAGCGATCGTGGCGCGGCGCACGGCCCACGCCACCCAGGACACCGGGTCCACCGCGGCGGTTGAGGCACTCGTGAACGGTCCGTTCACGGCAGACCCGACCGCGCCGCACCCCGTCGGCTCCGGTCCTCGCCTGGACGTCACCAGCGGCTGATCCCGGCGCCGGTCGCGCCCGTGCCGGGTGGCTGCCGCACCTGCCGCTGGGGCGTCCCGCCAAGGGCCTGCCGCTACGGAACCGCCACATCACCGCGTTGAAGTGGCTGCGCAGGTCAGGGATCGGCCGAACGCCCCAGCGGCAGGTGCGGCTCGATCAACTCCCGCTCGGCATCTGTCAGATCACCACGCGTCACGCGACCGGTCTACCGCACCCAGCACCACCCTGTAGCGGGAAAGACCGATCTCGTGATCCCAACTCAGAACACCCCCTAGAGGATCACGGAATGAACCCTACAATCGCGTGCGTCGTACCCTGCTACAACGAGGAGGCTGCCGTAGGCAAGGTCGTGCGCGATCTGCGTGCGTCGCTGCCCGAGGCGGTCATCTACGTCTACGACAACGCTTCGACGGACAACACCGTCGCCGAGGCTCTGGCGGTGGGCGCGATCGTGCGTCAAGAGCCGCGCAAGGGCAAGGGCAACGTGATTCGACGGGCGTTCGCCGACGTCGAGGCCGACGCACTGCTGATCATCGACGGCGACGACACCTATGACGCCTCCCGTGCCCGTGAGATGGTCGACCTGCTCTTCGAAGGCCCCTACGACCAGGTAGTCGGCGCCCGTCGAGAGGTCGAGGAGAGCGCCTACCGGCCCGGGCACGCGGTCGGCAACAAGATGCTGACGGGCGCTGTCCGGACGCTGTTCGGCAACGACGTGAGCGACATGCTCAGCGGATATCGTGTGTTCTCGCGGCGTTACATAAAGTCCTTCCCGGCACTGTCACACGAGTTCGAGACAGAGACCGAGATGACGGTGCACGCCCTCAGTCTGCGGCTGCCCACCCGCGAGCTGGAGGTCGACTTCAAGGACCGGCCCGCCGGAAGCGTGAGCAAGCTGCGCACGTACCGCGACGGTTGGCGCATCCTGAAGCTCATCCTGGGTCTGGCCCGGCGCCAGCGCCCCTCGCAGTTCCACGCGGCGATCGCCGGTGTGTTGACGATCATCTCGCTCGCCCTGGGCCTGCCGGTGGTCGTCGACTTCGTGCGGACCGGCATCGTGCCGCGGCTTCCGACCGCAGTACTGGCCGCCGCCATCATGATCATCGCGGTGCTCGTGCTGCTGGTCGGCTACATACTCGAGTCCTTCATGCACATGCGCCAGGAGCAGGCACGCCTCGCCCACCTGCGTTATCTCGCACCGTCCCGCGGCGTCGACTTCGTGCCGGAGGAGCTGGGCAGCGCGCCGCAGGAGTCCGGGCCGGAGGCCGTTGCCTGAGAGATCCCCCGCATCATCCGCGAGTGGGTGGCGGACAAGGGGGAGTACGGCACCTTGCCCGCAAGCCCCAGTCACTGGTGTGCAACGAGGAGGGGCGTTCCAGCTGTTCCGCACAGGGGATGCCGTCCATCACCAGCCGGAATGTCCATGCGGGTGTGAGGCTCGGAAAGTCATCGCCGCAGGTCAAGCGGCATACCGATACTCGTTGATGGCACCACCGAGGATGCGCGTGCGCAGGAGTCTGTGGCCGTCGAGGTCGTGGACGGTGGCGGGCTGCCCGGAAGCGTGAGGGGGTCGTTGATCTCGGGCCCGGTGAGGTCGGTGCGTGTTGTAGTGCCGTTCGAAGTCGGCGAGGACTTGCCGGGCGTGGGCCTCGTTCATGAGCAGGACGTGGTCGAGGGCCTCGCGGCGGACGGTGCCG
>NZ_JBSFJX010000128.1:0-22774 GCF_053598275.1 Streptomyces sp. NPDC001156
AAGGTCACCTACAAGGTCGAGGCGACGCGTGTCGAGCAGCGCACCGACTTCGACAAGCTGATCGTCGATGTCGAGACCAAGCAGGCCATGCGTCCGCGGGATGTCATGGCCTCCGCCGGCAAGACCCTGGTCGAGCTGTTCGGTCTCGCCCGCGAGCTGAACATCGACGCCGAGGGCATCGACATGGGCCCGTCCCCGACGGACGCCGCCCTGGCCGCCGACCTGGCGCTGCCGATCGAGGAGCTGGAGCTCACGGTCCGCTCCTACAACTGCCTCAAGCGTGAGGGCGTCCACTCGGTGGGTGAGCTCCTGGCGCGGTCCGAGGCCGACCTGCTGGACATCCGCAACTTCGGTGCGAAGTCGATCGACGAGGTCAAGGCGAAGCTGGCCGGCCTGGGCCTGGCCCTGAAGGACAGCCCGCCGGGATTCGACCCGACCGCCGCCGCCTTCGACGCGGACGACAACGCGAGCACGGGTTTCATGGAGACCGAGCAGTACTGAGAAGTGCAGATCCAGAGGTGAGCTGGCCCTTGGTGGGGCGTAGGGCCGGTCAGCCCAATTCCCCCAGACGTGCTGGCTTGAGCACCCGCCGGTCCCATGCGGCGGGTGCTCCCGTGGTCGTCCTCGCGTCGGCTCAGAACGGAGGCACCGGCTTTCAGCGGGCCGTCGCGGGGCGGACGGATCGGCATGGAGGTTTGTCCATGCGGAGCCTGCCGGTCACGGGCCTGGGCGAGCGTGCGATCGGTGCTCGGGTAACAACTGAGGGTCAGGGGCGGTTCAGACCCCACGTCTGCAGGGCGTAGGGTCGCCCCTTCTCCTCACCCTTGATCAGCGGCACGTCGAGCAAGTTGAAGCCCGCCTTGGTGGCCACGGCGACGCTGGCGGCGTTTTCGGCCTCCAGTTCCAGGATCACCCGCTCCGCGCCCAACTGCTCGAAGGCGTATGCCGCCATCACCCGCACTGCCCGCGCCGCCAGACCCTGGCCGCGGTGCGCCGGGCCGACCGCGTAGCCGAGCTCCGTGCCCTCGGGAGCACGCCGCAGCATCACCTCGCCGAGTGGTGCGCCGCCGTCGACGGTTATGGCGAGCAGGATGGTCGTGCCCTCCGCCCGCAACTGTCGGTCCCGGTCCAGCCGTGCGCGGGCGGCCGTTTCGTCGAAGGGGGAGACGATCGGTGTCCAGTACGCGATGTCGGGGTGGTCAAACAGCTCCGGCATAGCGACCAGGTCCGCCTCCGTCCAGTCGCGGAGGACGAGCCCCTCTCCGGAGAGCTCGATCCGCTCGGGAAAGGACGACGTGGTGGTGCTCATGCCGGGGGACCTCCCTGGTCTTTTCAGGACGAGGCAGGATAACCGGGGGGCGGGCAAAGGCACACCGGCATTTTCCGGGAACTCTCAAACCCCGGCGTGGTGGGGTCAGCCAGTACCGCCGACGGCTCCCGCGGGCCACTTGCGCTAGGACGAGCACGATCATCCGTTTGGGCCCCCGGCACGTGACCTGCGGCCGGTCGACCTGAGCCGAAAGCGCGCGAGGTATCCGTCAGCGCTCATGATTGGCTGCTATGCCCCTTGTATCCGGCACGGCTGTGGCACGCACCGACCGGGGTTGACGGGCACACCCCAGCACGTCCGTTCTGCTTCTGCGAATAGCTGCCGGGTTCCGTCGCCATCAGCGCTGCCGCCACCATGTCGACGTTCAACTGCCTGATGCGCACACGCATCGACGGGTCAGGCAGAACCCCTTCGCCCCCCGTAACCGGCTGCAAGGTCATTGCGTTTCAGGGCCCTGGTCGTGAAGGCTTCAGTTTCTCGCCGAAGCCGAACGGAGGAACGTGTGGGGAGTCACCGGTGACTGGTTGGGCGGCCGACGTGCTGCTGTGCGGAATTGTCCTGGCAGGTGCGTCGGTGCAGTGGCTCACCGGCATGGGGTTCGCACTCGTCGCGGTACCGGCGTTGATACTCATCCTCGGTCCCGGAACGGGGGTGGCGTTGGCCAACTGCGCGGCCGGCGCCATCAGCGTCGTCGGCATTGCCGAAGGCTGGCGGAACGTGCGCCTGGTGGCGATGGTGCCGTTGATCGCCGCGGCAGCGTGCACCGTACCGGTAGGGAGCTGGACGGCCGCACAGCTACCCGAGCCGACGCTGCTGATCGGCGTAGGGGCACTGGTGAGTACGGCGGTTGTGTTGGTGCTGCGTGGACTGCGCATTCCTGCGCTGCGTGGCACCTGGGGAGCCGTGGCGGCCGGGGCCGTGGGAGGGTTCATGAACTCGTCGGCCGCAGTGGGCGGTCCACCGTTGTCCTTGTACGCCGTGAACGCGGGCTGGACCGTGCGGGAGTTCGTCCCTAATGCACAGTTCTACGGGGTAGCGGTGAATGTGTTGTCTCTTGCGGCGAACGGCTTGCCGCGGCTCAACGCGTCGGTCTGGGAACTGGTCGTTGTCGCGATGACGGCAGGCGCCGCGATCGGAAAAGTGCTGGCGGGGCGAGTGCCGGATGGACACGCTCGTCGTCTCGTGCTTCTGCTCGCACTGGCCGGCGGGATTTCGGCTCTCACGAAGGGGCTGTGGAAGCTCCACGGACTTTAAGTACGATCCCGCAGGTATGCGGGCGCATCGGTGTCCACGCCGCAAGCCGGACTCGCCGTTCGCCGACCGCGGCTACCACCACGACGTCTACGGTAATCAGGTCCGAGCCTCAGGCGTCGTGCCGGCCGCCGCACGCCGCGGAACGCGTCACGACACCGGGCACGGCACCTACCTTTGGGTGGTTGAGAGAAGTCTTGCGTGGCTGCATGGCTTCCGGCGTCCGCGGATCCAATGGGAGCGACGAGCCGACATCCACGAGGAACCCCGCAAACTCGGCTGCTGCCTCATCACCCACCGACAGATCGAGGCATTCTGCTGCCCTCGGCAGGCGACCAGCGGACCACCATGCTCACTCCAGCGGCTCAGACAGCAGCACTAGTCAGCCGCCGCTAGGCGGTTGAGGACCTCCGTCGAGGTGAAGCTCCAACCGGCGAGACGCGGCCCGCTCCAGTTGATCCCAATCATGAGTCCCTCTTCGGCTGCCGCAGGCAGTTCGCGGCCACGCCAGGAGTCCAGAGACATGGATTCAACCCATAGCCCATGGCCCCAGACATTCGCTGCCCTTTTGGCACGGGCCGACGTCGACCAGAACGGGCGGCTCCGTCTGCCATCGGGCTCGCGGGGAGCCGGGCTGCCCTCGGCGTCCCGGACAAGCAAGACGACTCTGCTCTGGTGGACGTCATGGAAGAACGCTGCCGCTTGCGAACCACTCTGACTCATGACCACCACAGCCTAACGGTGGGTTGGCGTACCCAAGCCAACCTCAGGCGAAGGCACTGTCCGCGAACGAGAGTTCCCACCCCCTGACCCGGCGCCCGCCTTACCTCGTCGGCCGATAGCTGGGACAGAGGCTGACCCGAATGCCGGGCAGCGGTGGGATGGTGGTGCCCGGTGGTGCGTGTCGCAGGACGAGCCGGCGCAGTTCCGGCAGCTTCGCGGCCAAGGCGGTCAAGTCCTCGTCAGGTGACCAGTCCATGATCACCGAGCGGACGCCGTCCACCTCGTCGAACCGGATCCCTCGCGCGCCGGCCGCAAGGCTGAGGCGGCGCACGTGCAGTCCGGCCGGGAGACGCTCCGAGTCGCGCGGACGTGATTCGAGGCGGAAGCCAGCGTCGGTGAGTCGCTGCAGGTAGGGGGTGTCGAGGTTGTGCCAGGCGGGGTTGGCGCGGGTCTTTCCGTTGCCGATGCCAGTGTCTACGAGCACACGCAGGCCGTTCACCTCAAGGGCGAAGCTGTGGCCGGCCAGACGCAGGATGCCGTCGTCGGCGAAGTCCGGCTGAAGCCATGGCACCTGGTTCACGACGTCGGGGGTCGCGCCGGGCAGCAGCCAGGGGCCGGTCTGCGCAGGGAGTTCGGCTTCGTCGATCCGGTGCACGAGCACGCTCCTGGCGGAAGTCGCGGTGGAGCGGCTGCGTCCCGAGGCGCCCCCGCACGACTTCGGGACCCTGCGTGAGGACCCGGAGCACTGGGCCGTGGACTTCCTCGACGAAATGTCGTCCACGGCGGGCCGGTCCTACATCCGAGACGCCCTCGCCGGCGACCCGGACGACACCAACGCCGGACAGTGCTCCGCCTACGTGGTCGACCAGGTGGAGATCATCCTCGCCCGCGCCGCCGAGCGCGGAGAACACGTACCCGGCACCGACATCGTGAGGGACCACGTCGCGGCACCGATGATGTATCGCATTCTGTTCCGCCCGGGACTTCCGGACGCCCAGTACGCACGCGACCTGGTGACCACGGTCTTCTACCGGCTCATGCCGCTGCCGTGACGGCCGCACGGCAGCGGCTGCCGGGGGAGCGGGGCGTGCGCCCGGCGGTCTAGGAGGACATCGGGCAGGCTCGCTCCGTCACCGCTACGCGTGCGGCGGCGCCGGTTCAACCGCCGGCCCCGGTTGCCGAGTGATCGTTCAGGAAGGGGACGGCGCCCTACTGCCCAGGGCCGCCTGGTGCGGGATCGACGGGGTGGGCTGGGGGGTGTAGGTGTCCTGCATGGCCCGGTAGAGCCCGGCCGTGGCGGCGGCGTCGTCCGTGACCTCCACGCCCGTCTGCCGGGTGCCCCACTTGCCGTGGGTCATGGTGAGGATGGCGTAGATGCGGATCGGCAGCAGCAGGACCAGGTGCAGCACTCCGTATATCGGGGCCAGAGCGTAGATCCCCAGCCGGCCGACGAAGTCGACGCCCGGCCGAGGCACGTCGAGGTACCGCACGCTGCGCGCGTATCCCATGACGGCGGTGAAGACGAGGTAGCCGCCCAGGTGCCGCAGGATGTTGCCGGGGTCGGTGGCCGGCTTGACGGCGAGCGAGGTGATCGCGGCGCCGGTGAACACCAGCCAGGTCGCGACCTCCAGGAACGTGAGGTACCAGCCGGGGCGCAGGCGCGGCAGGTTGCGCAGCGCCCACTGGGACTCGCGGAAGAAGGACTTGTTCCACCGCACCTGCTGCCGCAGGAAGTGTCCGAGACGCTCGGGGACCGCGGTGTAGGCGACGGCGGTGGACTGGAAGAGCACCTGCCCGCGCATCAGGCAGTAGTTGGTCAGTCGGCGGTCGTCGCCGAAGACGGCCGGACGGCCCAGGAACCGCTGGGTGAGGAAGTCGTCCAGGTTGGCGTGGACGACATCCGCGCGGTAGACCACGAGCGAGCCGCAGCAGCACAGCACCGAGCCCAGCCGCGAGTACGCGGCGCGCTCGAAGAGGAAGGCGTTGCCGTAGCGCAGGTCTATCAGCCGGGTCAGCAGGTTCTTGCGCTGGTTGAGTGCGAGGACGAGACCGGTGACCGCCTTGATGCGGGGGTTGGTCAGCGGCTTGATCAGTTCCTCGACGGCCTGGGGGTCCAAGACGGTGTCGCTGTCCACGCACAGGTAGGCACCGGCGTCGGGACTGGCCCGGAAGCCCACCGCGAGGGCCTCGCGCTTGCCCTTGTTCTCCGGCTGGCGGTGGATCCGCAAGGTGATCCCGGCCCGTGCGAACTGGGGGGCCATCTCCTCGGCGGCCCGGACCGCGGACAGGTCGCCGCTCGCGTCGTCGACCACGTGCACCACGGAGACCGGGCGGCTCTGCGCCAGGATGCTGCGCAGGCCGCGCCGCAGGGTGTTCGGATCCTCGTTGTACGTGGGGATGATCGCGACGAGGTCGAGCCGGTCCGTGCCGGTGTCCTGTGTGCCGGCCCGGAAGGGCCGGTAGGTCAGGGACAGCAGCAGCTTGACCGAGAGCAGTCCGATGGCGGCCATTCCGTAGAGGTGGAGGGTGCCGCTGATGACGTAGGCCGCCGCCGAGCCGGTGAGGACGAAGGCGAGCAGTGAGGGGCGCGGCAGCCTGGAAATCCAGAGGGCTGGACCGCGGTCGGCCCGGTGCAGGCCGCGGGCATTCCGGAAGAAGAGCTTGGGCACGTGGGTACGTTGCTTTCGTCTCGGGCTGGGCGTGCTCGGCGGCAGTGCGTCGCACTGAATACGCCTGGCTTCCCCCCCACGCATTCCCGGACAGTTAAATACGCGACACGAAAGAACAGATAGGGCATAGCGGGGTGATATGTCGCACAGCGGTGAGATGGGACCCCTACCGAAAAAAGCGGATCATTCCGCATCAGGTGGGTTGTGCGCGCCACGACCGGCTGTCGCCCCCTGCGCGGCGTCAGCAGCAGCGAGCGTTCCCGCCCCTGTCCGTGCCATCGGCGTGTGCGGTCTTCGGCCGGGTCGGGGCGGCGGCCGCGGGGACGGGTGTGGGCGGGAGAGCGAGTTCGGCCCAGATGGTCTTCCCGTCGGTCCGCTGCCTGCTGCCCCAGCGCTCGGCGAGCTGCGCCACGATGAACAGGCCACGCCCGCCCTCGTCGAAGGTCCGGGCCCGCCGCAGGTGAGGGGCGGTAGTGGAGCCGTCGGACACCTCGCAGATCAGGGTGTCGTCGCGGATCAGGCGCAGCTGTATGGGGCCACCGCCGTAGCGGATGGCGTTGGTGACCAGTTCACTGACCACGAGTTCCATGGTGAACGCCGCCTCCGTCAACCCCCAGCCGGCCAGCTGGAGCGCGGCCAGATCGCGAGCGCGGGCGACCTCGGCGAGATCCTCCGACAGCTCCCAGGTGGCGGCACACGTGCTGTCGAGTGCCTGAGTGCGGGCGACGACGAGGGCGACATCGTCTCGGGGGCGATCGTCGACCAGCGTGTCCAGCACGTGGTCGCAGGCGTCCTCCAGAGAGCACATCGGCTCGGACAGGGCCTTCAGCAGACGTTCGAGCCCTTCGCCCAGGCCATGGTGGGGGGATTCGACGAGGCCGTCGGTGTACAGGGCGAGCAGGCTGTCCTCGGGCAGGCGCACCTCGGCCGTCTCGAAGGGGAGTCCGCCCACACCCAGCGGAGGTCCGTCCGGGACGTCGAGAAACTCGGCGCCTGCTCCCGGACGCACCACAGCCGGTGGCGGGTGACCGGCACGCGCGGCGGTGCAGGAGCGTGAGATCGGGTCGTAGACCATGTACAGGCATGTCGCGACGACCTCGCCGATATCCGCCGCTGCCACGCCCCCGCCCGCCAGTGCGCGAGCCTCCTCCGCCTGCCGCCGAATGACGACGTCGTCGAGGTGGGTGAGCAGCTCGTCGGGCGGCAGGTCGATGTCGGCAAGAGCACGGACCGCGGCGCGCAGCCGCCCCATCGTCGCCGAGGCGTGGACGCCGTGTCCGACCACGTCGCCCACGACCAGGGCGACGCGGGCCCCCGACAGCGGGATCACGTCGTACCAGTCACCGCCCACCCCGGCCCCGAGGTCCGCAGGCAGGTAGCGCGTGGCTGCCTGAACGGCCGGCTGCTGGGGGACCACCTGGGGCAGCAGGCTGCGCTGAAGGGCCACCGAGGTATTGCGCTCGCGGGTATAGCGGCGGGCGTTGTCCACGCACACCGCGGCACGTGCCGCGATCTCCTGCGCCAGGAGCACGTCGTCGGCGTCGAAGGCATCCCTGCGTTCGGAGCGGGTGAACAGCGCCATGCCGAGGGTCACTCCGCGGGCGCGCAACGGCACTGCCAGCGCGGAGTGGAGCGCCTGCGTGCCGGCGTCGCCCGGATCGGAAGGCCAGCAGCCGCGGTCGGCTGCATCGGTGACCTCCACGTGCACCGGCTCGCCTGTCGTCAGACTCAGGGCGGGCACGGATCCCTGGGGGTAGGTGACGGCCGGGCCCGGCGGTGCCGTTGCGGGGAGCCCGGTCGAGGCCGATCGCCCGGCGGTGTGGCGCAGGGTGATCGGGCCCCGGTGCTGCCCCCGGGCGGGCTCCTCGCCCTGCAGAACGGGATCGAAGAGATCCACGGCGGCGTGGTCCGCGAAGCGGTGGACGGCGACCTCGGTCAGCTCGTCGGCGGTGCGGGCGACATCCAGGGTGCTGCCGACGCGACGGCTGGCCTCACTGAGGAGTGCGAGCCGCTCGCGAGCGATCATCAGTCGCTTCAGGCGCCTCTCCCCTGCGATCCGGGCTCGGCAGACGGCCAGGCTGACGAGCAGCGCGGCGGCCAGCGCCGTGAGAACCGTGACCTGGCTCGCGCGGGACATGCCCCGCAGGAGGATGCCGTAGACGGCGGTGGCGGCGGCCAGGTTGGCAACGCCCACGATCAAGGTCTGCCGCAGCGGCAGCACGGCGGCGGCCACGACCGGGATCAGCGCCGAGTACTCGGCCATCCCCATGATCTCGAGGCTCATGGCAGCCAGAATCAGCCGCACACCCGCGAACAGCGCAACGCAAAGGAGTAGAAGGGCGAAGCCTCCACTCAGCCGGATACTGCTGCTGTGCGCGTCGGGATGCTGCGGTCCTGCAGCAGCGCGCGCGGATGAGGACGTCACGACCCGGTCAGGGTCCAGCGGGGTGCTGTGCATGACGTCCTCCTCAGGTCGCCTGTCGTGTACCGGGCGACCAGGAAACGGGCCGGGCAGTGACATCCGCGCGCGGGTACCGGGTGCTGGCAAAGCTCTGGTCTCTCTCTGAGGCGCAGCAATCGAACGTGGTCGTGAATTCCTATTTTCTCCTCTTGGGTCCAAAATGTCCGATGTTCTGGCGTGACGCTTCCACGAACGAGGGCATCAGGCGCCGTACGGCGGGGCCGAAGGGACCGGCCGCGAGCGGGGCAAGGCACGCGCCGCGTCATGGACCCGCATCTCGGCGTCCCCCGGATCCTGCCTGGTCGACGAGATCGCGGGGGAGGGGGATAGCCCCCGGTCGCCGCCGGCGACACCCCGGCCGGCGGAAACCCACAGGACGCGTCAGCCGTCGCCCACCACAGCCCCGACTCTCCTGGTCGTCACAGACGACGCCTTCTTCTCCGCCCGGCCTACGCTCAGTGATAGGGGGCGGCCGGCTGGGAAGGTAGATCAACTCGGAGGTCGCATGTCGGGCACGGTCCAGCACACGTTCGTCACGGCCAACGGCGTCAGGCTGCACGTCGCCGAGCAGGGGAAGGGCCCGCTGGTTGTGCTCCTGCACGGATTCCCGGAGAGCTGGTACTCATGGCGGCATCAGATCGGCCCGCTGGCTGCGGCCGGGTATCGGGTCGTCGCCCCTGACCAGCGCGGCTACGCCCGCAGTGAGCAGCCGGAGGCCGTCGAGGCGTACAGCCTGCTCCATCTCGCCGGTGACGTCATCGGCCTGGTCGAAGCGCTGGGCGAGACGAGTGTGGTCCTCGTCGGCCACGACTGGGGCGCCCCAGTCGCCTGGGTGACGGCCATGCTGCGCCCGGACGTTGTGCGCGCCGTGGCGGGCCTGAGCGTCCCGCCGGTACTGCCCGGGGGAATGACTCCGCCATCGGTCACACGCGAGAGGTTCGGCGAGGGCTTCTACCAGGTCGGTTTCCAGGACCCCGGGGTCGCGGACGCGGTGCTGGCCCGGGACCCGGAGACCACGTTCCGCCGGATGCTCTTCGGTGCCTCGGGGGACAGCCCGTCCGCCAGCCCGCCTGGTCCATGGATCGTCCCCGACGGTGGCTCGCTGCTGGATGTGATGCCGGAGCCGAAAAGCCTGCCTGGCTGGCTGTCCCAGGACGACATCGACGTTTTCGTTCGCGACTACGTCCGCTACGGCGACCGGGCCTTCACCGGGGGTCTCAACTGGTACCTGAACATCGAACGCAACTGGGAACTGCTCGCCGTCTTCCGCGGCCGCCGGATCGAGATGCCGGCGCTGTACATCGGGGGTGACCGCGACATGGTCGTCGGCCTGCGCGGCCCCGACGCCACCCTCAGCGCCGTGGAACAGGCGGCGCCGCAGCTGGTGCGTGGCGTGATCCTGCCCGGATGCGGCCACTGGACCCAGCAGGAACGCCCCGACGAGGTCAACCGGGAGATTTTGGGGTTCCTGGCGCAGCTGCCCACAACTCCGTGAGGCGCAGACCGGACAACGGGGTGTCCCAGCCGGTGCGCGAGCGGCGCAAGCCGTAGGACGGGATACCGCCCGCTGCACGACCTACCGGGACATGCTCGGATCAGCGCGGTGTGGGGCTGTACTCGCCGGGCGCATGCCGCGCTGTCGTACCTGGCCGCCTCGCACACCACCGTGCCCGACGAGTGCGAACTCCTTGCGGCGAGGATCGAGAGACTGCTGGACCCCACCCGCTCCTTCCATGTTCCTCACCTCGGTCGGCCAACGGCGGGGCGCACCTCGAGGTGCGCCCCGGCCGCGACGCGGCTCCGATGTCGTGGGTGCCCGGCGCGGAGGACACTGGGGGCATACCGAGCTCTGAGGCGACTGAAAGCTGACGAACATGGGTGCATCTCATGCCACCGAGCGCGGCGGCCACCACGAGGTGGTTCACTCAGAAGACCAGGCGGCCCACATCCTCATCGACCACAAGGGCGCAGTGGTCGGATGGAGCTCCGCAGCCCAACGGCTCCTGGGCCACCCTGCGAACGCGATACTGGGGCGCCCTGTGACGGACCTGCTGGTCGATGCCGGTCCCCCTCCACAGCCGGACGCAGCCGATGACACCCTCGCTGTCCGGCTACGACACGCGAACAGCGCCATCGTGTCCTGCCGACTGGGTATCCGACCCGAACGCGCAGGTGGCGCGGCAACGAGGTGGACGGTGACGCTCGCCCCCGCACACGAGGCGAGTGCGACAGCCGAACTCGACCACGCCCTCCTGGAAACACTCTTCACCGTCTCACCCGTAGGCCTGTACCTCCTCGACCCCCACCTGCGGATCATCCGCTTCAACCCCGCAGCCGAAGGCATGGAGAGCACCTCGGTCGAAGAAGCCGTCGGCAAGCGCCCCACCGAGGTATGGCCGGACTTCGCCGTGGAGTCGGTAGAGCGCGTAATGGAGCAGGTCCTCGTCACCAGACGGTCGGCGATCGGCGTCGAAAAGCGGATGCGCCCTCCGGGAGACCCCGAACATGAGCATGTCTATTCAGCCTCCGTCTTCCCCCTGGAGGACGAGCACGGCCGGCTCCTGGGCATCGCGGACGCAACCATCGACGTCACCGCCCGCCATCTGGCACAGGAGCGGCTGAATGTGCTGGCGCTGGCCGGCACGCGGATCGGAGCGACCCTCGACGTGCTCGACACCGCCCGCGGTCTGGCAGAGGTGTCCGTACCGGGGGTGGCCGACAGCATGGCGGTGGAAGTGCTGGAGCCGGTACTTGCCGGAGAGGATCTGGAACCGGGCCCCGTACAACCCGATATCGTGCTGCGCCGCGCGGCTTCCCGCACCCGGGACGACGAGGACCCCACAACGCCCGGCGATCCGGACGCCACCCTCCCCCCGGTGACCGCCGCCGAGGCCCTCGCCGACCTCGAGCCGCGCATCCTCGACCCGCTCGGCGCCGCCGGGCGCCGGACGCTGCCCGGTCTGCCGGCACGCCGGGAAGAGGCCCGCTCCCTGATGGTCGTCCCCCTGGTCGCCCAAGACCGCGCCCTCGGAGTCGCCACTTTCTGCCGCTGGGCAGATCGCAGACCGTTCGAACAGGACGACCTGACCCTGGCCGCGGAACTCGCCCAGCGCACCGCCGCATGCCTCGACAACACCCGCCGGTACCTGCGTGAACGCAACTCCCTGGCCGCACTGCAACACGCCCTGCGCTCCGACGGCCACCTGCCTGAGCACACGCTGGATGAGGGCCACGCGTACGTACAGGCAGGCTCCGGTGGTGATTGGGTCGATGCCGTGCCCCTCTCCGGAGCGCGCGTGGCCCTCGTGGCCGGCCGTGCCCCGGGCCACGGACTACAGACCGCCGCAGCCGCCGGACGGCTCCGCGCCGCGGTCCACACGCTGTCGGACATGGACCTGCAACCAGACGAACTACTCGCCCGACTCGACGACCTGGCGCGCCGGCTCAGCAAGGACGACGGTCACAGAACACAAAAGCCACGGCCGGTGCGGGACGCCGACGCAAACGAGGCCGGCGCCACTTGCCTCTACCTGATCTACGACCCCGTGTCGCTGCGCTGCTCCCTCTCCAGCGCCGGACACCCCTGGCCCGTGATCGTGCACCCGGATGGCACGACCGCCACCCTGGACCACCCCACCGGCGCCCCCCTGTGCTGCTCCGACGGACCTTTCGAGAAGATCGACATAGACCTCCCCGAAAACTCGCTGCTCGCCTTGTACACGCCCGGCCTCTTCCAAGAACAGTCGGAAGCCCAGAGCCGCCGGCGCATGGCCGAGCTTCTCACCGGTTACACAGGACCCGTCCGCCAGGCATGCAGCATGTTCACCCACGCACTCGTCCCGGCCCACCCTCGGGAGGACGCCGCCGTCCAGATCGCCCGCACCCACACACTCAGCGCCGCACAAGTCGTGTCATGGGACCTGCCCTGTGACCCATCCGTGGTCTCCACAGCCCGATCGCTCGTCACCCAGCAGCTCGCGGCATGGGACATGAGCGAGACGACGTTCGCCACCGAACTCATCGCCAGCGAACTGGTCACCAATGCCATCCGCTACGCCAAACCCCCCGTCAGACTGCGCCTCATCCGCAGCCATGTGCTGACGTGCGAGGTCTCCGACGGCAGCAGCACGTCCCCACGGCTACACCACGCCCGCATCACCGACGAAGGTGGCCGAGGACTGCTCCTGGCAGCCAGGCTCTCCGAACGCTGGGGAACCCGCTACACCGACGACGGCAAAACCGTCTGGGTCGAGCAGAGCATCCCTGAGCCCGTGTCGTGAGGATCGCGCCCCTCGATCCGCGGTACATGAAGGCCGCTGATGAGGAGGACGCGCCCGGGCCCGCTCGCCGTCGCCGTCGTTGACGACGGTGACGAGGCGACCACGACTCCTGGTATCACTGAGCGGCATGCTCGGAGCTCCCCGGATGGAGCCCGTACTCGGCCAGCCACCCGAGCAGTTCCTCGCGGGAGGTCTGGACAAGACGTCCTCCGGTGAAGCGAGCGTCGTCGGTGACCTCCGCCACGCACTCGGCAGGGGGCACGAATGACTGTGCCTCCGTGTCGCTGGTGAACTCGGCTTCCGCGAGCACCAGGCCCTGAAAGCGGCCGTCGAAGACGTCGACACCCAGGGGAGGGACGCTGAAGCGAGTCTTGGACAGCAGGGCGGCCGGCAGCGAAGCGAGCACGTCGTACTCGGCCGGTGACAGGTACGTGTTCGTGATCAAGCCCTGGACGGCGCCGGGCCGGGGGAGGGGGACCTTCTGAGTGAGCTTGAGTTCGCAGCGACCGTCCGCGAAGTCGGCTCGCCGCAGCCTCAACCGTGTACCCACCACGTACCGGTCCGTGATCACACGCTTGGCAGTCACCGCAGACGGTTTCGGGGGCCTGGCCAGCAGAAACCGCCTCTCCCGCTCCACCCGTGAGTACTTGCCCGGGCGAACCGACCGACCCACGACCCCGCCTGCCTTGTCCTCCATAGTGGAAAGCTTCTCAGCCGTCCCGACCTCCTCAGTGCCGAATGCAAGGTCAGGCACTGCCGACACGGGCCTTCGGTGGCGCGGGAGGGTGCTGGTGGTTGAAAGGGACGTGGTGGTGAGGGGAACAGTGTCCCCGGGCTTCACCTATTGGTCATGAGGACGATCGTTCGGCTGAAGCCTCATGGAGCCTTTCGCCGAGAGGCGACCGCCCTTCACGACCACACTTCGCTCATCAGCCCCGGCCGGTGCCCTCGCCGGCCGGGGCTGTTCACGTCACGGATGCGCGTGTCCGGGAGGTCGGCCGCCTTGCCCAGGCACAGACGAAGGCGACCACCGAGACCTCGATGAGATCGACTTCGCTTCCGTCGAGCGCATGGCCAAGCGCTTGGTCACGCTCTCTCGAGGAGGCGCACGATGTGCTGTGCCTGCTGGTGGTGGGTGCCCGGGACGGCTGGCCGCATGGTCCGGCTGGGGGAAAGACAGGGGGCCGCACCCGAATCTCGGGTGCGGCCCTGACGCGTTCCGTGTTTCTAGTCGTACCCGGTTGTTTTCAGGTCCGGATAAAGGTGGTGGTGGGTGTCGGGGGCGGGGGTTGTTGTCCGGCAACGGGAGGGGTTGGTCCGGGAGATCGCCGCGCGCGGTCTGCGGGGGGCTGGTGGTGTGGTGTGGCTGGGGGAAAGACAGGGGGCCGCACCCGAATCTCGGGTGCGGCCCTGACGCGTTCCGTGTTTCTAGTCGTACCCCGTCGTTTTCAGGTCCGGATAAAGACGTCTTCGTGATGCGCAGGATGCCCCCGCGAGCGAAGGCAGAGGTGGCCGCCACCGGGCGTCCGCTGCCGACCTCACCGGCGTGCTCTCCAAGGATCTGCAGCCCGCCCACGCCGTTGTCGCCGCGCTCAGTGCCGGCTGCGTGGGACGGCCGTACCGCATGGTGAAGACCCGCGACTTCCATCCCACGGCAGCCGAACCGGTCGGTCAGCCGTTGGTGAGGAGGGAGTGCAGGGCCGCCGCCCTCGATCCGGTGCACGGTGGTCGTGGGGACGACCGGCCGGCTGTTCCCTCGTTTCCCCCCGGCCAGTGCTGACCGCGCACCGCGGGGGCGGCACTGGGCCTCCGGCACGGCGGTGCCCCACAGAACTAGGCCGCTTTCGAGTCCCGGACGGTGTCTGCCGCGGAGGCTGCGGCGCGGACGAGCGCCGCGGTGGCGGTCGAGCGGGAGTGTTGTGGCCAGGCGATGGTCAGGACTGACGGTGGCGCGTCCGCAACCGGCCGGTAGACGACACCGGGGCGCGGATAGCGAGCGCTGACGGAGGCGGGCAGCAGGGGAGTGGGGCCACCGAGTGCGACGAGCGTGACCAGTTGGGCGAGGTCGCGGCCCTGGCTGCGGTGTTGATCGATGAACGAGGGCACATCGTCGGGGTGCAGGCCGAGGTCGGCGAGGGCCAGGCGGTCGCGGGCGGCGAGGGGGTGGGAGGCGGCGAGTGCGGCGACGCGCGGTTCGGCGATCAGCGTCTCCGAGTCGAGGCCGGTACGGTCGAACGGCTCATGGACCAGGGCTGCGTCGGCTTCGCCTTGGCGCAGCAGTCGCGGCTGTTCGTGCCAGCCGCACAGCCGGACGGTGACCGGTATGGCCGCGGGTTCGGAGGCGAAGCGTGCGAGGATCGGCTCCAACAAGCCTGCGTCTCCATCGGCCTTGACGGCCAGTATCAGCTGCGGCTCTCTCGCCGCGGCGCGTTGGGCCCGCCGCTCGGCGGCCTGCAGGGCGTCCAGGGCGATCCTCGCTTCCGCGAGGAGCACCTCTCCAGCCGGGGACAGCTCCACGCTGTGGGTGTTGCGCTTGAAGAGGGTGACGCCCATCTCCTTCTCCAACCGGCGGATCGCGCGGGACAAGGGCGGCGGGGAGATGCCCAACCGCTCGGCGGCACGGGTGAAGTTGAGTTCCTCGGCGACGGTGACGAAGTAGCGCAGCGGACGGGACTCCACGCCGGCCCCCTCTTTTCCGTTCGGTATTGCTCTCAGGGTAACAAGCGTGAGCGGATCGATCCTTCAGTTGGGGGGAGCGCTGCAGCAGGCTCGACGACATCCAGCCACGCCCTTCTCTTGGAGTCGTTGATGATCGTCGTCACCACCCCCACCGGTCAGATCGGTCGGCAGGTACTCGACCACCTTTTGGACCCGCCGGACGGCACGGCGGGGATCCGCGTGATCGCCCGCGACCCCGCTCGGCTCTCCGCCCGAGTGCGTGAACGCGTCGAGGTCGTAAGGGGATCACACGCCGATCCGGCGGTCCTGGAGGCGGCGTGCGAGGGTGCCGAGCGCCTGTTCTGGCTGGTGCCCCCGACACCCCGGGCCGACAGTGTCGAGCGCCACTTCCAAGACTTCACCGAGCCACTGTGCGAGGTGATCCGGCGCCAGGGTGTCGAGCGTGTTGTCAGCGTCTCGACCCTGGGCCGCGCGGTGGCGAAGCACGCCGGGCAGATCTCCGCGTCACTCGCCATGGACGAGGCGATCACGGCCACGGGTGTGCGCTACCGCGCGTTGTGCCCGCCGTTCCTGATGGAGAATCTGTTGGGTCAGGCCGCATCGATCCGTGACGCCGGGGTGTTCTTCCTGGCGATGACGGAGGACCGTGTACTGCGCACATGCGCGACCCGCGACATCGCCGCCACGGCGGCCCGGCTGCTGCTTGACGTCTCCTGGACCGGGCAGCACGACGTCCCGCTGGTCGGCCCCGACGCACTGTCGCCGGGAGGCATGGCACGGGTCGTCACCGAGGTGCTGGACCGTCCCGTGAGCGCCCAGCTGATCAGCAGCGCGGACTACAAGGCGTCGGCTCTGCGTCTCGGCGCGAGCGAGGCGTGGGCCCAAGGACTGGTCGACATGGTGGACGCCCTGAACGACCAGGACTTCTACGGCGCCACTGAGCCGAGCACCCCCGAATGTGCGCCCACCGGTTTCCGCGAGTGGTGCGAGGAGGTGCTCAAGCCCGCTGTCCTGGGCTAGAGCCGGCACCGGCAGGGGGCTGCTCTCCCCCGAACCGGCCACCGCCACCACATCCGTCATCCGGGCCCCATCTCCTCATTCGTGCCCCGAGCGGCAAAGTAATGACGGACGTGGCGAGTCGTACATGCCGTGTTCGACGGCGGCGATTACTCACAAGGGCATGCCCGGATGTGATTTCATCCGTAGAGACCTTCTGCGCTGGTCGGCGGTGGCCGCGACGGCGCCCGTCGCAGCGACCGCGTTCCACGGCGTCGCCTCGGCCGCGACCCGCGGGGACGACATCTCTCCCGCCAACCTCGAGCTGGTCACGCTCACCGAGGACCGCGCTGTCATCACCTGGTACACCGGCTACACGGGTAGCGACGACGGACTGGGCCGCATGGCGCCGGCGCCCTCCGACGGAGAGGTGCGCTGGGGAACCCACCCCGACCGCCTCAACCGCATCGCGACCGGCGTGTCCTCCCACACGCCGTACCACTACGTCGAGTTGACCGGCCTGGAGCCTGGCCGGACCTACTACTACCAGGCCACCTCACACGGCAAGCCGGTCCCTCCGACGGCCTTCACCCTGATCAAGGGCAACGCTGTCGGAACCTCGGACTACGGCCTCGACGGCACCGGCCCTTACAGCTTCACCACGCCCGAACCCCCGCCCGGGCGCTACCTGTTCTCCATCGCGCTCTGCAACGACCTCCACATGGGCGAGACCCAGGCCGGACTTGTCGGCGGCCAGCCCCAGTACATAGGCATCCAGCAGGAGCCGGGCCTGCCGCCGTACCCGGAGGTCATGCTGGAGTCCCTGGTGCGGGACGTGACGGCGCTAGGCGCCGACTATCTGCTCGCCGCCGGCGACATCTCCGCCGAGGCCGTGCCCGTCGACCTCAGCAAGGCCCACCAGTTGCTGGGCAGGTTCGGCGCGTACCGGGACGACTACTTCGTCACCCGCGGCAACCACGACCGGGCGCACCTCGGCGATCCGTACGCGTACTGCCGCGCCGGGCAGTGGCAGGGCAACGACTGCTTCGCGGACCGGTTCTTCCCCGCGCAGGCCGAGCGCACCTATTTCACCCGCACCCTGAACGAGCTGCGGGTCATCGGGATCGACACCTACGACAAGCCGGGCAACGGAGGTGACGCCGGAGCCCTTTCTCCCGACCAGATGGCATGGTTCCGCGACCAGCTGCACCGCGACCAGGACCGTCCGACGATCGTCTTCGGCCACCACCCGCTCGTCGTCCAGGACTCGGCGTTCCCCATCACTCCCAGCAACTCGCTGGACGCCACGCAGACGGCCACGATCCTGCAGGACTACTCCCGGATGCCGGGCCTTTTCCTGCATCACGCGGGCCACACCCACCGCAACAAGCGCACGATCAGCCCGCTGGCCCCGAACGTGACCCACCAGGAGATCGCCGCCGCCAAGGAGTACCCCGGCGGGTTCTCCCTGCTGCGCCTGTACACGGGCGGCTACGCCCTCAACTTCTACAAGAGCCGCAGCGAGCTGGCCCGCCGATGGAGCGAGCGCAGCCGCATGGAGATCCTGGGCTACTGGCCGCAGTTCGCCCTCGGTGCGAGCGTCGCCGACCGCAACACCGTGGTACGCCACGACCTCTCCGGCCTGCGTCCCCACCGCCGCGACCACCACGCCTCGCACGGGCACGGCAACGAGCAGCACATATCCGCCTGACGCCACGGCGCGGGCCGGCTGCAGCCGGCCCACGCCGTGATGTTTGTGCAGCGCTCAGCAGCGCGGAACAGGTTTGCTGTACGTCGTCTTGCTTGGCGTCGCCACGTAGTAGTCCGAGACATAGTGGCCGTTGTCCAGACGGTCCCAGACCTTGGTGGTGCCGACCGTGGAACCGGCGCGCTGGCAGGTGACCCAGGCAAGCGCTCCGTTCGGCGAGGTGCCGACGGCCGTGTATGCGGAGCCCGGGCCGCTGCGTTCGGTCAGGCCGGACGAGACGGTTACCTGGTATGGGTGGGTGCAGCGGGGCAGGGGCGAGCTGTAGCCGGTCTTGGAGGGTGTGCTGACGTAGTAGTCCGAGACGTAGCCACCGTTGGAGAGCTTGTCCCATACGGACGTGGTGCCGACCTTGGAGCCGGCTGTCTGGCACACCACCTTGAGGGCGGAGCCGGGCGCGTATGTCGATACGACCGGGTAGGTCGTCGAGGGGCCGGTGCGGGCGTTGAGCGGCGTGGTGCTGGTGACCTTGTAGGAATACGCGACCGTGGCGACGGGAGCGTCCAGGCGGTCGGTGTCGACGTTGAGAGTGACACCGCCGTACGTCTCGTCGTGGCCGCCGCGGAGCTGTTTGGCGCGCTGGTGGACAGCCCACTTGGAATCCGCGATGCCGGCCCAGCCCTTGAGGGAGTCGACGCCGTCGTAGCGGGCAATCCACAGGGCGTCCGGCCGTGCGTACGTGGTGGAGGTGTACGCATCAGCGAGCTGTTTGGCGCCCAGGTTGAGATTCATGTAGACGCCGGAGACGTAGCCGAGGCGGTGCACTTCCTTGGTCCACGCCGAGACGTAGCTCAGTACGGCAGTGCGGCACACGGTGTCCGTCTGGTTGTAGTTCTCGATGTCGTTGTACAGGGCGCTGCCGGGCAGCAGGCCGAGCGCCTTGGCCGC
This sequence comes from Streptomyces sp. NPDC001156, assembly GCF_053598275.1. Lineage (NCBI taxonomy): Bacteria > Bacillati > Actinomycetota > Actinomycetes > Kitasatosporales > Streptomycetaceae > Streptomyces > Streptomyces sp. NPDC001156. The sequence continues at coordinate 19,043 of NZ_JBSFJX010000128.1, forward strand.
CGTGATCGCCTCCCCGGCTGCGGCGGTGCCCTGCGAACGGGCGGTGGCGGCGTTCGTGCTGATCTTGGCGTCGGTCGGTCGGGCACCGCACGGAGGCTGCAGCCCCTTGTGGATGGGCAGCAGACGCCATTTCAGCTGTGATACCGAGGCCACCCACGAAGCGGTCAACTGCGGCTGAGCACAGGTGCGGTTGACGCCTGAGACGTAGATGCCGAGCGCGCGGTACGAAGAGCTGTTCCAGGCCTGCACGGACGCGAGCGGCGGAGCGGTACAGGTGTCGAAGGCGAGTCCCGAGTAACGGGTCGCGGTGGCGGCCGCCGGATAGGTGACGGGTGTGGCCGGTTCGGCGGCAGCGACCGGGGCGAACGCCAGGGCGGCGGTCCCGCCCAGGACGCAGACGGAGGAGACGGCGAGGAATCTTCGCAGGACGGAATACGGGTACGGCATGACGACCACCCGGAGAGATCAATGGAGTTGCCGACACAGTGGGCAAGGCTCCCCGCCCACTGTCAGGGGCCGAGCGGCCCGTCCCGCGCCAAGTTCACAGCCGTGCCGGTACGTGGACGAGCACCGGGCGCGTGAACTTCTCAGCATACAATACCAGTTCAAGCACTTTCTCGGCACAATCCGCACCGTATCGCGTCCACTTCGTAAAGAAGTAGTCGACACTCAGAAGTTCGCGGCGTCGTCAACAGTGGAACGATTTGGTGTCAGACGGCGTCGTCCTTCCCCGGGGCACGGTGGCTGTGCCCCGAGGAGGGGACACTGGATGCATACGAGCGGCTTCGCCAAGTGGACAAGGCAGTTCGAGGACGAGCGCGAGCGCAGGCGCGTCCAAGGCGACCCGGACTGGGGGCAAAGCGCGACGCTGCATCCGGCGGTGTGGGCCAGCATTCAGCGCTTCCAGGTCGGCGAGGACGGTGACGGCGCCAACCTCGTCGGCAAAGCGGATGAGGCCGGGGACGGCGATTACGCGCAGGCGGTTCGCCTCTTCGTGGCCGAGGAACAGAACCACGCCCGTCTGCTCGCTCGGCTGCTGACTGCAGGTGGCATGCCGACGTTGACCGGCCACTGGAGCGACACGGTCTTCGTACGGCTGCGGCGTCTCATGGGCCTGCGCATGGAACTGCTCGTGCTGATGATCGCGGAAGTGGTGGCGCTGCGCTACTACCGGGTCCTACGCGACGGGACCGACGACTTGCTCACTTCGGATGTAGCGGGGCGGATCCTGTCCGACGAGCAGCGCCATGTCCCTTTCCATTGCGAGCGGCTGCATGCCTCCCTGGCGGAGCTGCCCCGCGCAATGCGCCGCCCGGTGATGGCCCTGTGGCGGCTTCTTCTTCTCGCGGCCTCCCTCGTCGTTGCCGTAGACCACGGTCCGGCGCTGCGACGACTCGCCATCCGACGCCTGCGATTCGTGGCAGATGTCATGGCCTCGTCCGGCGCGGTCGTCTCCGCGGTGCTGGCGCCCCGACCGGATGCATGGACGAGCGCGGGCTGACAGCAGTCGCGGGCTTCGTGTCGGTCGTCGACCTCATTGAGGACAGGGACGACACGATTCACGATGTGGGGCACCTGTTCATCCGACGGCTCAATGAGCGCACTGGTGTCGCGCTTGAGCGTTGCAAGCACAGCTTCGCTAACACTGAAGAAGGTCTCGGAGCACGAGTCCGCCATGGACGCGCGCTCGGGGTCCAAGAAAAGGGTTGGGCGGGCTGATGATCGAGCTGGTAGCTTGCAGTCGACCGTGACTTCGCCAGAGGAGGTGAGACCCATGAACGCTGTAGCGAGGTGGGTGCTCCCTCTTTCCGTCACGGTGTGCGACTGATCCAGGTGTCGTCGGGAGCGCCTCTCCAACAAGGCACTCCTGAAAGGCGAACACCTATGAACACTGTGATGATCACGCGGGTCGCGGAGGCGCAGTGGGAGGCCGTGGCCAACGATCGGATCGTCGGCCACGGAGATGTCTCGCACCGGCCCGACGGGCGGCTCTTCGTCAGCATCGACGTGTGGCAGGACGCGATCTTCGACCAGCTCGCCGCCGCGATGCTGGCGGACCTCCCTGAGCCGCTCTACACCTTGGTCGGCGAGGCCGACCACGACCTGAAGTCGAGCTGGGAGCGGCTCGGCTTCACTGTCGGACGCCGTGAGTGGGAGTACGTCCTGCCCACCGACTCGTGCGAAACCGGGCTCGGCACACTGCAACTCCCGGCGGGTGTGACGATCCTGGCCGCCGGCGAGGCGGACAAGAGCCTGCTGCGCGCGTTGGACCGTGCCATTCGCGAGGAAGTCGAAGCCACCGTCGGCTGGCGCACCATGCCGGCCGAGGTGCTGGCCGGCCCTGCCGGGTCCACGCTGGTGGACCCGTCGAAGTACGCGGTGGCGGTCCGGAACGCTGACTACGTCGGTCTGGTCCGGGTTGTGCCGGTGCGCCGCGGGCCCGGATCGGGCTGATCGCGATACGGGCCGATCAGCGCCGACACGGCATCGGGCGGGCGCTGCTGGCCCACGCGTTGGGCGGGCTGCACCGGGACGGGATCGACTCCGCCTGGGCCGAGGTGGACGAATCCAACGCCGCGGCGATAGCGCTGGTCGAGGGCGTCGGCGCCCGGCGATCGAGCAGCTACCTGGAACTGGTGCGCCGCTGATGGCTGCTCACGCACCGAAACGACCCGACCGACCCCGCCCAACTCACCGATCCCAGAAGCGAGAGACATTGGCAAGAACAGCAAAGGGACTGGAAGTCGAGGGCACCGTCCTCGAATGCCTGCGCAACGCCATCTTCAAGGTGGAGCTGCAGAACGGGCACCACGTGCTCGCGCACATCAGCGGGAAGATCCGGAAGAATTACATCAAGATCCTCCCGTTCGACCGCGTGCTCGTGGAGCTGAGCCCGTATGACCTGACCCGCGGCCGGATCCTCTACCGGTACCGGACCTGAGTAGCGGGAAGCGCACGCCCGGCAGACGCCGGGCGTGCGCTTCGGCCGCCGTTGCCGCTATGGCGCGTATCGAGTCGTGCTCGATCCCGACGCGCCCGCAGCGGTGCGAATGAGAGCAACAGCTATGTATGGGAGCGAGGCATGGGCACGTGGGGGACTGGGCCGTTCGACAGTGACCTGGCAGGGGACTTCGTCGACGGGCTGAGTGCTCGCTCATCCCACCAGACTGCCGATGTGCTGCAGCAGGCTCTCAAACGGGTAGTGGACTCCGGTCCGCGGGTGGATGGCGGCGACGGAGCGGAAGCTGTCGCGGCCGCTGCCCTGATCGCCGCGCAGGTCCCGGGTGGCGGTTACGTGATCGAGTCCGAGGATGGGCCAGAGATCCCTCTGCCGCAGTTGCCGGTCTCTCTCCGCGTACTGGCGGCACAGGCACTTCGCCGTGTACTGGAAGATGGGTCCGCATTGACCCAGGGCTGGGTGAACAGCAGCGACGCCATCGAATGGCGCCAAGGGGTTGGGAGCTGTTCGGTTTCGGATGTGCAGGAGTGTGTGTGAGTGTGCACGAGCATGTACTGGTTCGCGGTGTTGCAGCGCGCACGGCGCATGGCGTCAACGCTAAATGTCAGTGCCGGCCGGTACCGTTCTTCCTGTTGCTGATCACGTGTTGGGGAGGGGGTGCATCGATGCGTGGTGAGTCGCTGCGTACGATCGCTGCCCCCTTCGTGGCCGTCGGCCCGTCCGGCGTGGCGATCCGCACCCGCCTCAAGGCCCTCACGCCGGACGACGAGCAG